>CAMYJY010000133.1 GCA_947258835.1 uncultured Pirellulales bacterium | reverse complement strand
CCGCGAGGGCGGATGGTGAGGTTGAGGTTCAGTCTCTTGGCTAAGTGTTTCACCCAATACGCATCACCGTAACCAAAAAAAGGGGTCAGAACTATTTTTTATCTGGCGCAGGTTGCTTCCGAGGTCGTCCGCGAGGGCGGATGGTGAGGTTGAGGTTCAGTCTCTTGGCTAAGTGTTTCACCCAATACGCATCACCGTAAGGTAGTCCACTTGCGGCGGAGCGCCGCATCGCGGCCAGGGTGCCGTCCGCCAAGGGTAAATGCACCTGTTGGGCCCACTGCCGTTGCCTCACGCGGGCAGATGGCGATAATTGGTCGTATGGGATCAGCCGATCTATCAATGCATTGGGCTCACCCAGTCCATGGACGCGGTAGCTACTGTACGGATAATCTTCTGCTCGTTTCACAATCTTCGCCCGCACCGGATTGGCTTCGATGTAACGCAACACCGTCAAGAGGTGCTTATCGTCATGAATGACAGGGCTCTTGAAGCGACCTTGCCAGACATGGCCCCCCGAGCAGTAGTGCTTGTGATAACGCTGCGTGTGCGACACCAGCAAACTCTGCATCAGACGGCTGATCGTCGTTTCCAAGGGGCGGAGCAGCAAATGAAAATGATTGTTCAGCAGGCAGTAACCATAGAGCTCAAAGGGCTTGCGCTGTTTTAACTTCTCCAGAGCCCGCAGAAAGGCACCGAAGTCCTCGGGCTTGTGGAACACGTCTTGTCGATTATTTCCACGATTAATCACGTGGTAAATCAAATCATTATCGATAGGTCGCAGAGGGCGTGGCATAAAAAGCAGAATACGAAAGCATCAGCAACCTTGTCAAGAAAATAGTTCTGACCCCTTTTCTGACCCACTTGACGGCATCGTGCGGCCAAACACCAACGCCAGGGGCAACGCATAAAGACGATGTTGTTTGTGTTGAAACGGCAATATTTGTTCCCCCGTATAAAACAAACAGCCCTGTTCAAATTTGTTCCCGGCATACTCGGCCAGCTTGATCAGCCCGCGAAAATCCCTCTCGTCAACGCTGGCAGCTGCCTTGATGTCCACGCCAAGTATCTTGCTATTGGGCCTCTCCAGCACGATGTCCACTTCATTTTTTCTCTGATCACGAAAATGATACAAGGCGATATCGTCTTGCGCCCAGCAGGCCTGTTTGGAGAACTCCATGTACATCAAGCTCTCCAGCAAACTCCCAAACAACGAATGGCTCATGAGTTGTTGCTCGTTACGCAGACCCAACAAATGGCAAGCCAAGCCGACATCCACAAAGTGAAGCTTGGGCATCCGAGCAGCCTGTCGCTTGGCCGGATTTTTCAGATACGCCGGCACGCGGCGCACAATAAACATAAGCTCCAAAATCTCGATATACGTTTTGATCAGCTTGTCATTCAATTCAAGATCATTGGCTACATTGGCATATTTCAGCAGATTGCCGGAAAGTCCCGCCACATAGGGAACCAGCGCACGCAGTTTGGAGTGGAAGTCGCCGCGGGCCGTGTAGAGACTTTCAAAATCCTTGAACAGCCGTCCTTCGATATAAGAATCAAACCAGATGCGTTTCGCCCGGCCACTCTTACTTTGAACTTCCGGATAACCCCCTTGGAGCATGTATCCGGCAAGCTGTTTGCGATCGGTCAACGGCACCTGCTCTGAACTAAAATCGCCGGCCAACAAATAATCGATGATGTTGCGCGCTGGCTTGTTTATCTCACTCACGGATAGTGGGTAGAGCACCAACCGAGCCATGTGACCGGGCAAGGCCTCTTGCGTTTTTGCCGAGCGAAAGATGTCCGCGGATCCGGTCAGCAGAAATTTCCCTTTTTGGTCCGGCGGCAAGGCATCGGAAATTTCCTTTACCGTCGAGATTAAACTGGGAACATATTGGAACTCATCCAGGGCGAGCTTTTGCTCACCCAGCGACAAGAGGAAGCCGCGAGGATCGTTGCGGACCGATGCCAAGATTGCCTGATTATCCAGGGTGACATAGGACATTTGCAACCGATCTGCGATGGCGCGCACGAGGGTGGTTTTACCCGCCTGCCGTGGGCCTGTGAGATAAACAATACGAAACTCCTCCAGCAAGTCACAAATAATCGGCTCGAGTTTTCTGGGAATCATTTTGCCCGCTCCCGTGGGTCACGGCACTATCGCGGCGTCATTCCCGCGGAGGCGGAAAGGCAATGAGTTTTGCCGCTGGCACCGCAAGCCTAGCCCTTAGCCCGAGAAATATCAACTGTTATTCCGAATTTTACAGCATAATAACTCGAGAAATACAACCCGCACTTCCTGAGATAGCGGCCTCCGGCCGCTATCTCAGGAAGGAAAAAGTGGGCGCTTGGGCGGCTAATTTATGAGATTGTGGGTCCACTTGATTATTTTTTGGGGCAGAGATCATCTCTAAAAAACTCAAACTTCTCCGACACCGCCGAGGCTATGAAAAGATTAATCGGACCTGAATTGGGGATTGGCACCGGGGCGACTATAATCGGACGCATGGAGTCCACCTCTGTTGACCAATCGCCGGGAGCCAGCCACGTGCTACGTGAGGTAGACACCTTGCTGGCCGAATTATCCCAGCTGGCGGATACCCAGATCGCCCCGCGGGCGTTTTACGCCCAAGTGCTGGAGCGAGCAGTGTTTATCCTCAGTGCCGAGGGCGCGGCCGTGTGGCGGTTGGGGGACACCCGGGAGTTGCAATTGGCCTACCACCAAGGCCTCGCATCCTTGCAGGACGGGGGAGGGCAGCGCGAACAAGCCAGACTGCAACCGCTGGTCGCCAACCCCCGCGCCGAACTGGTACCTCGGACGCCGGAGACGGAATGCAATCACTGGGTCGCGGTCGCTCCAATCGTGCCGGACAACCAGCCTTGGGGGCTGTTGGCGATTTACTTCACCGACGAGCTACCGCCCGCCGTGCGTGAGGGCTTTTTGCGGTTCGCGGTCGAATTGGCCCGCATCACCGCCATCTATCAACAACGCCGCGAACAGGCAGCCTGGCGCACGCAGCGGGCGGAATGGAAAGGCTATGCCGAGTATGCGCTGGCGGTGCATCGTCGTTGGTCCCTGGCCGACGTGGCGTCGGAAGTGGCCAACTCCGGTCGCCAATATCTGGGCTGCGATCGACTGGCAGTGGCCGTGGTTTCCAGACGCCGCTGCAAATTGCTGGCCGTGTCGGGACTGGACGCCGTCCACCAACACGCCAATTTGGTGCGCAAACTCGAGCATTTAGTAGAGGCCGTGCTGGCGCAAGGGCAGCCGTTTTTCTACGACGACCAAACGTCCGACCTGCCTCCCCAAATTGAAACGCCACTTAAATCCTATCTGGAAGAATCCGGCACGCGTAGTTTGGCGATTTTACCTTGCTACCACCCAGATCCCACCCCGCAGTCGGTCCCCTGGGGGGCCACAATCTGCGAGCAATTTCGTAGCCATAACTGCGCGGACCTGGAGCAGCGGCTACCGGCGCTCCAGCAGCACGCCAGCCTAGCCCTGAGCCGGGCGGTGCGGCTGAAAAATGTGCCCCTCCTGAGCCGGCTGGCCGAGCGGGCGGACGCCTATGCCTGGCTGAAACTATCGATGTGGCCCGTGTGGGGCTTGGCCCTCGCCGCCTGCAGCCTGCTGCTGGCCGCGCTCGTGTTCATCCCGGCGGATTTTGACATCAAGGTCCGTGGCCAATTCGTGCCCCAACTGCAAAGACACGTGTTTGCCTCCCAAGACGGCATCGCGGAAAAGGTCCATGTCACGCATGACCAGGCGGTCCAATCCGGAGAGCTGTTGATCGAACTGTCCTCCACCGCGCTGGATCTCGAGTTTCAGCGGATTTCCGGCGAAATGGGAGTTGCCCGCACGGAATTGATGGCCATCCGCACCGAGCAATTGCAAGCGCCTGAGTTCGACGCCCGACAAGCGGAAAAACTACAGCAGCTGTCGGCCCGAGAATTGGCACTCAGCGAACAATTAAAAAACCTCACGGCCCAGTTGGAATTGCTCACCCAGGAGCGGGATGCGTTGCGGCTGTATAGCCCGATCGACGGACGCGTGCTGTCCTGGGACGTCCGCACGAAGCTGCTGGCCAGACCCGTGCGGCGGGGTAACATCCTGCTCACGATTGCCGATACCGCAGGCCCTTGGGTCGCTCGCCTGCACGTCCCCGACGAGTCGGCAGGCCACATCCTCAGTGCGCAGGCCCAACAAACGGCCGGACTGTCCGTCAGTTTTGTGTCCGTTTCCGATCCCGGAGTCACCTGCCAGGGCACGCTGCAGCAAATCGAAAATTCATCCCAGCTGGATCCCGTCTCCCAGGTCAACGGCGTTCAGTTGGACGTGACCTTTGACAAATCCCAGCTTGCCGAATTGCGCCCTGGCGCGGCGGTTGTCGGCAAGGTGCACTGTGGCCGGCGCGCGTTAGGCTATGTGTGGTTGCATGAATTCTGGGAAGAACTGGACCGTCGCTTTTTCTAGAGGTTTTTACTTAATAGGTTTTCAATCGTAGGGCGTAAACTCGTTACCATCGCGGGTGAGCAACTGCAAGTATTTAGGGTGCACGAAGAGTTTTTCACGGCCCACCAGCCGTTCTTCTAAAACTCCCAACTCAACCAATTCTTTCAGATAGCGCGAAGCTGCTTGCCGCGCGGCGATTTTTGCCTCCACCACATCTTGAATCCGACAGTAAGGCAGCTCAAAAATCAAATTCATTAATTCGTAGCTGTAGACCTTCGCCAAACGCTCACGCACATAGCGGCTCGTATGTTCAAGCAGCTGGCGAATCGTTTCGATCTTGGCCGTCGTCCAGCTAGCAGTCTCACCAACCCCCTCAATAAGGTAGAGCAACCAAGCTTCCCAATGCTGCTGAGAAGTCACTTCCAGCAGCAGTCGGTTATAGTCTTCTCGGTGTGCAATGATATAACGACTGAGATAGAGGATTGGCAAACTAAGTAACTTTTCGTGGATCAAGAACAGGCTGTTGAGTATCCGACCGGTCCGGCCGTTGCCGTCGGTAAAGGGGTGGATGGCCTCAAACTGGTAATGGCCAACCGCCATGCGAATGAGCGGGTCGAGTTGACGCTGCTGATGCAGAAAGCGCTCCCAATTAGCCAGCAACTCGCGCACTAACTGGTCACCTTCCGGTGGCGTATAAACCACCTCCCCGGAGGCTGTGGCAAGTGCCGTACCCGGCACCTGACGCACGCGCATCTGCACGCCCTTGATCCGACTGCAAACTTCCTCGGCGGTGCGCGTCATGAGGGGACGCTGAGCCAAGGATTGAAACCCCTCCAGCAAGGCCTGGCTGTAACGCAAAGCCTCTTTGGTGGCAGGATCCGCTTGCTGATCCTGCCGGTGATGCTGGAAGAGACGATCGGTGGTGGTCACAATATTTTCAATTTCGGAGCTGGCCTGGGCCTCCAGCAGCGGCATGGTATTGATGAGCAATGCCTGGTTCGGAATCAACCTGGCGGCTTGCTTCAGTTCACCCAAAGCGGCCCGCGCCGGAAGACAGCATTTAAGCACCGCCCGGGTCTCCAGCTCTGCCGCCGGCGGTAGAGGGGGTAGGGTGTTGTAGGGCCGATCAGCCCGCCAATCGGCAGGTGAGGGGCCTTTTTTCGCTGCTTTCGATGTTCTCGCCACGCTGTGAGTTTATGTCGCCAGCAACGACAGGTCAAGAAAACGTGTCGCTGTTTTTCAATTTTTGCGACATATCCTCTCGACAGGTGGCCAAAGTGGCCAAGAAGGATGGCAGACGGTTTGGAGACGTACAGTAAGGCAACCTCTGGTGGCTCTCCTACGTCATTCCCGCGCAGGCGGGAATCTAGACGACCTGCGCCTGCTACTGGATTCCCGCCTCCGCGGGAATGACGCGGAATGAGAGAATGACGCGGAATGAGGGGATGACGTGGAATAATGTTATGCCTGTTGCAAACCGCGAGGTGCGCTCGCGGCCCGGCGCGGCCGGGGACAGGCTCTGCAGGTAAGTTTTTACCTGCCGCGTGATCGAAAATCCCAGCGAAGCCAATCCATTGGGCTGTCGATGGGTAAGTTCTCATCTGCCCAACGCCTAAAACCGCCGAACAACAAGAAAAGCAAGAACGAACGACTATGCCAGCGCCCTACTATTTTTTCCAGCACCTGCTGAACTTACCTGCCCGCTGCGGGGGCCGCCCACTCACAGTGGCCTGGCAGATCGTGCTTGTCGGTGCCCTAGCAGTCGGCGGACTGGTTTCCCAGCTCCAAGCCGGCGAACCGATCACGGTCCCTTCAATGTTGCTGACAACCGTGGAGAGCGCCCAGGTCTCCGCGGCGCGCGAAGGAATTCTAGCCAAAGTGCTAGTCCAGGAGGGACAGCTCGTCAAATCCCAGCAGCTGATTGCCCAACTGGAAAGCGGCCAGGCAAAATTGGCCGTCGAGGAGGCGCAGCTCCAGCTGCAGTTAGCCACTCAGGTGGTCGAAGATGACGTCGATATTCGTTATGCCCGGAAAACGCTCGAGCAAGCCGAAAACGAATCCGCACGTTCCGCAGCCGTTAATGAAACACTCCCCGGCACCATCGCGGATCGAGAACTGGATTTTCTCCAACTCGCGGTGGATCGGGCACAGCTGGAAATCGAGCGGGCTCAGAAAGAACGCCACCTGGCGGCCACCAAGGTCCGGTTGCAAGAGGCCGCCCTCCGGATGGCGGAACTGGAATTGGCCGAACATCAATTCCACGCGCCCTTAAGTGGCATGGTGGTCAGCGTTACCAAAACAGCGGGAGAGTGGGTGGAGCCGGGAGATCCCATCGTCCGCATCGTCCGCATCGATCGGATCCGGGCGGAGGGACTGTTGCCCGCGGACAGCGCGCACATCGATCTCATCGGCCGCAGCGCGGAACTGATTGTCGAGATCCCCGGTCGCCCAACGATACGGGTGACAGGAAAGGTTACTTTCGTGAGTCCCGAGGCCAACCCGGTCAATGCCATGGTGAGAATTTGGGCTGAGTTCAACCGCGAACACGCTGCCCTACGGCCCGGCCTCCGCGGCATAGTTCACATTGCCGGTGGACCCCATGCAGACTGACGCCTCATTAGCCGCAAATTCGCGCTTGCGCCTACGCGGTGACCTGAACACGCTGCAACAACCGGTCGGTTTCTCCAGCCGCTGGATCGTGAAAGATCCTTGGACCTTAAGCCATTTTGAGTTCACCGAGGACGAATGGTTCTTGCTGCAGCAGCTGGATGGCCAGAGCACGCTCCAAGACATCCAAGCGCGCTACCAGCAGCGGTTCGCCCCGCAAGAAATTTCCCTGCAGCGTATGCGGCAGTTCTTTGCCACCGGCTACAAGGCCGGCCTAGTGCTCACGGACGGGGCGGGACTCAGCGAGCGCCGCCATAGGACCACTCGCCAGCGAATCCTACGAGCCCCCCTGGGTGTGCTGAATCTGAGGTTTACGGCGGGAGACGCCCAGCCCTGGCTGGACCGGTTGCGCCCCCTGGGCAACCTGCTGTTCCATCCCCTGTTTGCCGGTTGCTGGCTGGTGGCCCTCGTTGCGGGCCTGCTGCTGGCGGTGGGGCGGGTCCCGCAAATTGTGGCCCAACTACCGACTTGGAGCACGTTTTTTAGTGGATCGAATCTGTGGCTCTTGGGGTTGTCGTGGTTGTTGGTCAAGCTGGTGCATGAACTGGCACATGGACTAGCCTGCCGGAAATTCGGAGGGGAATGCCATGAATTCGGGGTGCAGCTGGTGGTCTGCTTCCCACTGGCTTACTGCGATGTTTCCGACGCCTGGATGATACCCAGCAAGTGGCAGCGGATGTTGGTTTCGGCAGCCGGCATCTATGTGGAACTACTGCTGGCCACGCTGGGCATGTATCTATGGGCTTTTAGTGAGCCGGGGCTAGGGCACAGTCTGCTGTTCAATTTGATCATCCTCTGTTCGGTCAACACGCTGTTGTTCAACGCCAATCCCTTACTTAAATTTGATGGGTATTACATCCTCAGCGATTGGCTAGAAATCCCCAATCTCCAGACGCAGGCCCAAGCGGCCCTATGGTGGCCCTTGCAGAATTGGCTGGTCCCGCACTCCACCACGCAGCCACGGCTGGATGGCAATCGCTGGGGCTTGGCCCTGTTTGGCGTACTGGCGTTCTGCTACCGCTTATTCGTGATGGGTGTCATTGCATGGACAATTTATCAATTTCTGGCCCCGGCCCATTTAACTCCCCTCGCTGATATGGTGGTGCTGTTGATGTTGCTGAGCTTGCTGGCCCCCGCGGTCGTGTGGAGCTCTCGGATTACGCTGCACCCCCTGCTACGCACCATGGTCCGCCAGGGCCGGCTGGTGGGCTTGGTCTTGGCAGGGGTCTTGGTGGTCGGGGCCATTCTGTTTTGGCCCTGGCAACGCCGGCTTGAGGCGCCCCTCTTTCTGCGCCTGCAAGATGCCGCTTATGTATATGCTACCGTACCTGGACAGCTGGTCTCGCACTTGGAACCAGGCCAAGCAGTGGGGCAGGGCGGGGTGGTGGCAAAACTGGCAAATTTGGAGCTTGAGCGACGGGCCCTGGAATTTCGCAGTCGCTATGAAGAATTGACCCAAGAGCTGGCCACGTTCGAGGTGCAGGTGATTCAATCCCCCCAACGGGCGGCGGACCTGGCCGCCACCCAGGCGGCCATCCGGCAGGCCCAGCAGCAATGGCTGGCCGCCCAGGAAGACCAACGCGACCTCACCATCACCGCGCCGCGGGCAGGGGCGTTCTTGCCGGCCCGGTACCGGCCGCCGGCAAGCACCGCCGCGGCCCTGCCGCTGTGGGACGGTACGCCGCTAGAATCCCGCAACGCCCACTGCTATGTGGAGCCGGGTGATCTGCTGGGTGTGGTCGGCGATCCCACCGCCTTGCAAGCCGTGTTGCTTGTCAGCCAGGACGATATCGAGCGGATCACGCCGGGAGCACCGGTCAGCATCCGTTTGGAGCATACGCCCGGGCGGTGCTGGCAGGGCCAAGTCACTCAGGTCTCCCGAAATGCTATCTCGAAAATTCCCGCCGCTTTTTTGTCCGGAGATGCGATCGCGGTGGACCAAGGGGATCGTCCGGCCGCCACGCATTACTTCGTCGAGGTCGATTTTGTGCAGCCACCGGCCGGCGCCTTGCCGGAGTCCCGTGGACAGGCCAAGGTGGTGGTGTCTACCAGCACGCTTGGCCGCGAATGGCTGCGCAGATTGCAGCAGATATTTTATTTTGAGTTTCTCCGCTGAACGATGGTGCTACCCAACGCTGGTAACGATTTTGTAGAACAGGCAGTGGGCGTTTTTTGTCTGCTGAGCAGGGGCTGGTGGATTGTCCGTCATTCCCGCATCCTTTCCGTCATTCCCGCATCCTTTCCGTCATTCCCGCATCCTTTCCGTCATTCCCGCGCAGGCGGGAATCCAGTAGCAGTGCAAGTGGTCTAGATTCCCGCTTGCGCGGGAATGACGCAACAGAGCGGCGGGACTCCAGCGGAGAGCCTGGTGCAAACTTGCTCCTTTTCTTCTGGGATAAAATCGTTACCAGCGTTGGGTGCCTCCCTCAAATCTGGCCCACCTTTTCCGCTCACAAATGGGTGGATGCAAATCTCCTCGGCCTCCAAGAAGTCGGCAAGGCGTCGGCTCGGCTTACGGAAGTGATCCATCCACACCGAGGAGTCCACCAAAATCATCTGGATGATCTCCGCCGCGGGACGCGTTTGGCTTGGGGTTCCGTCCCTCCGAGTGCCGCCAGACGCTGCGCGCTATGGCGTGCAATCAGTGCTTCCAGTCCCATGCGAACCAAGGCCGTCTTCTCGCGTACGCCCGTCAGTTGCGCGGCTTGCTTGAGTACCTCGTCATCGATGTTCAGGGTTGTTCTCATGCATACAAAGATGGCATACACTGATGCTTATAGCAAGCAGCAAGTAGGCCGGGGCGAAGCCCCACCTTTTTTTGCTTGTTTTCAGTTGGACAAGCTTAGTGGGAGCACCTGTTCCATCAACTTAAAATGGTGGTCCAACGAAAATATTTCACACTGGTTTTGGATTGCATTCTGAGCGATCAGCAAATCTGGGATTCCAATTCCGTTGATTCCCTGTTTTAAACATTGGTATTGAAACTTCCCGATCTGCTCCCAGTCGATCCGCATTTCCAATTGGAACACGGAATGGAGCAACCCTATCAATTTGCGTTGCTTCTGAAGCTTCAGGTGGGGCACCAACTCCGCCAGAATCAAATCGTTGACGACAACCAAATTTTCGTCGATGTAAAAATCAAGTTCGTCAACCTCCCCGCCGCCCCGAAAATAGTCGATCCAGACAGAGCTATCTACGAGGGTCGGCATTTTCGGCCCCGTAATGCATCCAGGTCCATATCCAAGGAAACTTGGCCCTTAAATTTCTTCAGCTCGGAAATCTTATTTTTTCGAATCAGTTCCTCCAGAGCGGTAATAATGACCTTGGTTTTGGTCTCGATACGCGTGGTTCTCATCGCTTCCTCAAGCAATGCTTGGGGTAAGTCCAACGTAGTTCTCATGGCAGTGCCTCCTTATGCATAAAACCTAGCATTTATGCATATCTGAGTCAAGGGACTGGCGGCGGCGGCACGCCCCGAAACCATCCATCTCTTGAATTACGGATGCGACTTGGTACGCTGGCAAGAAATCATCCTTCCGTACGACTATGGCCGAGCCCAGCACAGATCCCCCATATGGTGTCTTTCAGCACCTCAATGCTCCCAAGGCCACGGTCTACCGGGCCGTGCTGGGCGTGTTCGTTGACGCGCGAGAACGTTTTGCCCTGCACCTCAAGCCGGCGGAAATTCTCTTCCAGCTCTCGGTGGATGGCAATCAACAAGACGGCGAGTTGGATGAGCATCAGATGGATCAAATGCTGGCGCAGTTGGAGGGGTGGGGGAACCTCACCGCCCACGTAGACAATTCGGAAGTCAAGACCGTCGAGGATTTCAACAAGCCGCGCTTTCTTTATCAACTCAGTCGTGAAGGCGAAGCCGCGGAACAGGCACTGTCTTTTTATCGCGAACACATCGAACAACCCGGTGAGCTGCAGACCACCGCGCTGGGGGAGATTTTGGAATCCGTTCGTTCCATCCAGGCCTTGCTGGCCGACCAGCCTGTCGACGACGAAAAAACTTATGTGGCCATCCGCGAGCTCTTTGATCGCTTTGATGTCCTCACCTCAAAAGCGCAACAGTTCATGGGCGGTATTCAGCGGGCGATCGATTTGCAGGGTGCCGATGTGAACACTTTCCTGCAGTACAAAGAAACCCTGCTCGATTACATCCAACGCTTCATCCAACAGTTGATCACCAAGGGAGCCTCCATTGCGGATGTGCTGCGGACAATGGCCCCCACGACAATCGATACCGTACTGCTGGCGGCGGCCAGGAGGAGTCTGGCCGACGCCATCGATCAATCCGAAGAAGCCGTGCTGCGGTCTGCCACCCGCTGGAGGAAGCGCTGGCATGGTTTGGGCCAGTGGTTTGTGGACGATGATGCCCGCAGCCAAGCCGCCCTGCTGCGGGCCCGCGCCCGCAGTGCCATCCCCGACCTACTTTCCGTGATTGCCAGTCTCAATGACCGGCGCACAACGCATAGTGACCGGGCGGCGGACTACCGGGTTCTGGCGCAGTGGTTTGCTGAGTGCGATTCCGACGAGGAGTCGCACGCTCTCTGGCGGTCCGCTTTCTGCCTCACCCCCACCCGCCATTTGGCCGTGACCGCCGAAAGCCTGGACGAGGACAGAGACCTCGTGACTCCCCGCACCAGTTGGCTGGCAGCCGCCCCTCTGTGGATCTCTCCCCGCCTGCGTTCCACGGGACGGGTTCGCAAAACCGGCCGCGTGCCAGCCGTTATCGACCGTAGCGAGGCCAAACGTCTGATACGCCAGCGCCTGGCCGAGGAAACACGGCAGATGGAAGAGGCCCGAAAGCTGATTCTCACGGGCGAGGCATGCCGGCTGTCCGACTTTTCTGTGCTGGGACGGCAGGCCTTCGCACTCTTCCTGGACTGCCTGGGAAGTGCACTGGCGCGCCAGTCGTGCAGTGGTGCTGTTGTCGAAACACGTTCGAGTGATGGAACGCTGCACATCCGACTGGAACCGATCGAAAACGCTCCCCCCGCCCGGATCGAGACGGAGGAGGGCGTGCTGGTGGGGCCGGATCACTGGATCCTCATTGAGGATGCCGTGGTGGGGAGATCCGCATGATTGCCACGGGGCGCTCCCCGCGCGGGGAACAAGAACATGAAGAGCGTATCCGCTGCATCCGGACGCTCCTAAAACACCCTCTGGTCACGGCGGGCCATGACACCTTTCGGCAGCTACGCCGCAACGCAACCTGGCTCCGCACCTGGTTTGCCGAACAATTTGCCTGGGGCCTGATGGTGGAAAGCGAGTATGTTCGCCTGGCAAAATATCCTGCCCGGCAGCTGGACGGGTCGCGCCCCGCTTACGACCTCAAGAAGCAGACCCCCTTTACGCGGCGGCGTTACGTCATGCTCTGCCTGGCACTGGCCGTCCTAGAACGTAGCGAACGTCAAACCATCTTAGGAAAACTCGCTCTGGAGATGACCAGACTCGCCCAGGGTGATCCGGTGCTGGAACAGGCTGGCATGGCCTTTGATCTGGAGCGACGCGACCAGCGAGTGGATCTGGTCGCTGTGGTCCGGTTGCTCATCGCCTGGGGTGTCCTGGTACGAGTCCACGGTAACGAAGAGGCCTATGTGCAAAGCTCGGAAGATGTTTTGTATACCATCCAGCGGCCCGTGCTGGCCCATTTACTGACCGTCCAACGTGGGCCATCCGCCGTGGATGCCACGGAGTTCGAGGATCGCCTCCACGGCATGCAGGCCGAATCCGCCCCGGAAAGCGATGAAGGGCGCCGTCGTCGGTTGCGCGTCACCCTGATGCGGATGCTGGTGGACAATCCCATTGTCTACTACCACGATTTGCAGGAAGACGAACTGGCCTATCTGAATTCCCAACGCTCGCGACTGGTGGGGGAACTCGAGCGTTATACCGGCCTGCTGGCGGAAATCCGCGCAGAGGGGATCGCGATGGTGGATCCCGCTCAGGAGTTGACGGATCATCCGCTGCCGGAGGAAGGCACGCGCGGACATGCGACTCTGCTCTTGGCCGAGTACCTCGCCCAAGCGCTCCGCGATAATCCAGCCGTATCTTTCCCCGTATCGTTGCTAGCCCAGCAGCTGGAGCGTTTTGCCCTCACCCATGGCCAGCGCTGGAGAAAAGCCGTGCGCGAACCCGGCGGGCTGCAACTCCTGCTCGACGAGGTCCTGCACATCTTCTCCGCCCTGCAACTGGTCCGCCTGGACGAAGATGGCATGCTCACGCCTTTGCCAGCTATTGGGCGCTACCGACTCCAGGAGGTGAAAACTCCAGGTGCAGCTGACAATCCGGGAGAGGGTGATGCCGCCTGACATACCCACCTCACTCCCCCAACCCGCCAAGCAACGCTGGCAGCCGCTCCGCAGCGGCTTGATCAACCTGTTTTTGTATGACAATGAGGAATTTCATTACACCCAGGGGCGGTTGTTGCTGCGCGGCAACAACGGCACGGGCAAATCACGTTTTCTGGCGTTGCAGCTCCCCTTTCTGCTGGATGGCGAAATCAAGAGTAACCGTGTGGAGCCCGACGGCGATGCGGCGAAGCGGATGGAATGGCATCTCCTCATGGACCGCCATCCGTATCGCTTGGGCTATTCCTGGATCGAATTCGGCCGCCTGCGGGCAGACGGTGAAGCGGAATACTGCACCCTCGGGTGTGGCATGGAAGCCAGCAAGGGGGGGCAACTGAAGCGGTGGAATTTCGTCACGCCACAACGCGTCGGTGAAGACTTGGAGCTGATTCGGCCCTCTGGTGCGCCCGTGCCCAAGGATGGGCTCACCGCACTCCTGGAAGGCCGCGGCACCATCTACCAGAAAGCGAATGAATACCGGCGCGCGGTGGATGACCGCCTGTTCCAGCTGGGGGAGGAGCGTTATATGGCGCTGGTCAATCTCCTGATCCAACTGCGAAAACCCCAGCTCTCCCGGGATCTGGATGAGGCCAAGCTGTCCCAGGCACTGAGCGACTCTCTGCCACCACTCGATTCTTCGACCATTACGGATGTCGCGGAGGCTTTTCGCGAGCTGGAGCGCGACCGCGACCAATTGGACGGTTACCTGCGGTGTGTGGCGGCAGTCCGGCAATTTGA
>CAMYJY010000132.1 GCA_947258835.1 uncultured Pirellulales bacterium | reverse complement strand
TTCGATTCCCTTGCAGTTGTTGGCCTACCACATCGCTGTCGTCCGCGGTTGCGATGTGGACAAACCACGCAACTTGGCCAAGAGTGTCACGGTGGAATAGGTGCCGCCGCTTCGAGTAGGTTACAGGTCTGGTGCCCTGCTGCGTCGCCGTCCAGTTGACGGGCCCACTGGGTGCAGGCCTGTGCCACCTGGGGACTGCCGAGGAGGTCTGTGAGCCGGCGCGCAAGCCGTGCACCGGTGAACCGTCTGGGTGGCAGCCAAGCGGCCACGCCGAGCTGGACCAACCGCGCCGTGTTGTCGGGTTGATCGAAGGCCATTGGCATCAGGAGTTGGGGAATGCCCGCGGCCAGGGCTTGGGCTGAAGTGCCGATGCCGGCGTGGTGGATGAGGGCAGCGCACCGACCGAGTACCCGGGAAAACGGCATGTAGGCGACGGGCAAAATTTCCGGTGGGAGCTGGCTGGGGAGTTGCTCGGGATGGCCTGTTTGTAGGATGGCCCGACAACCGAGCCGACGCGCGGCAGCCACGGCCTGGTGGAAGAAAAATGCGGCCTGTCGATTCGCCGAACCGGGCGCGAACACCAGCGGTGGTTCTCCGCTGGCCAAAAAGTCTTCGACCTCCTTGGCAACCGTGGGGTCTTCCCCATCTGCTAAGAGAAAACTCGTGAGCCGCACCTGTGCCGGCCAATCGGGTTGGGGCGGACCAAACCAGGGGGGAAATAATCCCAGCACACGGTGGGGCGAGTGCATCCAGGCCGAGAAGACTTCGTCAATCGCGGGCAGACCCCGCAGGTGGCGCCAAGCGTTCAGCCGTGGCAGCAGTGGCGGATGGAGCAATAATCGCTCGCCCAACTGCCACAGCGTTCGCTTGCACCACCGCGGCAGAGGGGACACATCGCACCAGGGCCGGACGCGGGGGACTGCGTATTCGGTGCGGAAGAGGGCCGGGGAGAGGTGCACGGTGATGGCGGGGTTGCCGTGGAGCTCCTCATACACGCGGGTGGGAAACGCGAGGCTATGGCCCACGAGCACCGAGTCCGACCGGCACGCGGCCGTGAGGGCCTGATACCCTCGCTCCAGCCCGGCCGCCACCGCTTCCAGCACCACGGCCGGACCCTTGGTCACGCGCCACACGTGCGGATGTTTGGTGAGCTGGTCGTACTCTTCCTGGGATTGGGCCACCACCACTTGGGCTCCACTGTTCCGGGCGTGTGACGCGAACGGTGCGCTGGTGATGATGGTTACCGCGTGTCCCCGCTGTCGTAGCAACCGGCCGATCCGGACAAAGGGCAGCACGTCTCCGGCAGAGCCCACCGGGGTCAGGACAAAATGCCGGGTCGTAGTCACGCGAGGCGGTTTTTCCAGAACCTAGTTGGGGCAGGTTCTTAAGAGTTTGCTGCAGCGCAGACACAGCGACTGACGCGTTGTCGGTCGAATGATTTTTCCTTGCTCGCACAGTCTTTCGCAGAACGTCTCGATATCCACCCAGCCCTCAGGCTCAATCAACACGCGTTTGCAGCAACTGCACATCGTCAGTGTTTCCGCGGTTCGCGATCGTGCGGGATCAAGCACTGACAAATAGCGATGTGGTGCGACTTGGACGATTACGCTCTCACAGAGCAATGTCTCGTCTTTGGCATCCTGGGAAATGGTGAGCCGCATCTCGCGTCGCATGTGGGGAGAATCACAGCGAAAGGGGATCACTGCAGTTTGCTGACGATCTCTGACTTGGGAATAAAGTCTCTGGTAGGTATCGCAGGTCTGTTGGTCGCCGATGTACGTCCACAGGCATCGTCCCACGACTGAGGAATCCGTCAATTCCGCAGCGTTATTTTCCCGTGCGAACGCGAGCCAGGCAGCATTGACCCACACGATGGTATCGTCTTTATCCACACGATACTGGTAACGGGTAGGTCTGGCAGGGATCATAGCGAATCTCCCGGAGAGCATTTTGGGAGGGGAGCCCTCTCAAGTGCCCATCTATAATTCTCAAACTGAAAACGAGGCCTCCATGAAGCCGGTAAAGCCCGAGAAAACAGCCCCCGTTTCCGCACCGCGGCGGCTCACTAAGAAACCTGGTTGAGAGGCGGATGGAGTGGGCTTTTCCGGCCCAAATTGGCTAGCGCTAGGCGTACCTGTTTTCACCTTAAGTATAATTCTACGGGCGACTTCTAGGGCCGACAAGTCTTGCGGCAAACCTGCGGTGGCCTTGGGCCCGGAAACGACCGCGGCGATTGGCATGTGAATGGGGGCCTGCGGGGATCGACCCCGGGTGAGTCTTCACGATGGACTTTGGTTCAACTCAATTTACTTCTGAAAGAACGGCCTCCGGCCGTTTTTTCAGAAACTGCAGATTGGGCAATGTCCGTCAGCAATTACAGAAGCTCTCCATTCTGGTATACTCCGCTGGGGCACGATTAAAAAAACCGTTACTATTCAGCCAAATGCAGCAGCCTGCTCGAAAGATCGGTGGAGATGATTTTGATTGGGTGCTTCGTTCGCCGCTGGAGCTGCCGCCGCCTGGGCAGTGGCGGTATGCGACCTTGGCGGCGATGCTCCGGTCGCAGGATCCCGACGAGGACCAGCGGCCGCTGCTGGTAGGTGCCGATCATACCGGACCGCTGGAATTGAGCCTGGCCGATCTCCGCCGCGTCGCTGGCAGGGCAGGGGCATGGTGCGCGGAGCATGGTTTTGCCGTGGGGGATTCGTTGTTGTTGGCGCGTCTGCCCGATACGTCCGAGGTGCCGCTGGCCGCGGCGGTCGTGGCGCTGATGAGCCATGGGCTACGCGTCGTGTTGCCGATGAATTTCGATCAGGACAGCCTGACCGACATGGCCCGTGCCACCAACTGCCGCGCGATGCTGTGGTGTGCCGGCGGCGTGGAGTCCCTGGCGCGCCCCCGCCTGCGGCAGGCCGACGCCATGTACCGCGCCGTGGCCGACACCCTGGGACTGGCGACTTTCTCGCTCGACGGAGAACTGGATTGGCACGTGCCGTCGGACACCCCGGAGGTGTTGTCCGCTCCCTGCAGCGCAACGGCCGTCTCCTCCGAGCGAGAGGTGTTGGTGCTCAGCACCTCCGGCAGCACGGGCCGCCCAAAATTGGTCCGCTATAGCGATCAGGCCTTGCTGCGAGTCGCCGAGGCCTGGCAGATGGCGGGATTGATGGACCTGGACCTCACCGGGGGGCGATCGATCTGTCCCACCCTGTCGCACTCCATGGGGCTGCGCAGCGTGTTGCACGCGGTCTGGAATCGTCAACCGGTGCTCCTGGCCCAGGCGGAGTGGCTGGAGGAGAAACCCAAAAAATTCGTCAAGTTGCTGGAGCGTTGTGCCCCACAGCACATCACCTGCGGGCCGGCGCTGCTGGGAGACTTGATGCTGCTGGCCGCCAACGTGCGACGGGTGCGGACGGCACTGGCTTCGCTCTGCTGCGTCGTTTCGAGTGGTGCCGCCGCTGTTGTCGGCCACGGCCGTCTGCCTGGAGACTTGGAGCCTCTCCCAGAATCAGACGGGAGTTGTCTAGCGACAGGCTCATTCGCTGCGCAGGCCCCAGTAAAAACGGCCAATGCCTTTGGGATGACGGAGGTGCAGCAGGTGCTCAATACGCTGCTGGGCGGCTCGGCTCAGATTCCCGGTGCCTTGGGGCGTCCCTTGCCCGGCGTCTCGGTAGCGGTTCGCTGGGTGGATGCCCAGCAGCAGCTGGGCAGGTTATACGTTGCCGCGCCGTTTGCCGCGCGGGGATACGTCGGCCAGCCGGATTTTGGAGAGTGGCTCGACACGGGCGACCTGGTCCGTGTGGTCGGCGACGAGCTGATCTGGGTTGGCCGTGGGGATGAAGACTTCCTCAGCACGGGGCACGGTGTGAAGGTGTCGTTGGCCGAGTTGCAGTCCAGCTGCCAGCGGCTTCACGGCGCAGGGGCGGCGGTCCTATTTGTCGACGCCCCACGTCGCGGCGGCGTGGCAGCGCTAGTTTACGTGGGAGAGCGGGATCCCGCGGCCGCGGAGACGCAGCACCAACTTCTGGCAGCTATTGTCGAGGACCACCAAGTGCTGGCGGACAAGCAGCGTGATTTCGCGCTGGCCTACCTGGCCATCTCGGTGGTGGGTTGTGTCGCCGGCCTGCCGCCCAAGCGTGGGCCGGGCAAGGTCGACCGCCCCCGGGCCCTGGCCGAGCAAGCCGAATTGCTGGCGGTGCTGGACGATCCCCTGGCCGAACACCCGCAGGTATTCAACGTTCCTTCACCTGCATCGGATAGGCCGGACTGGCGGCGTTTTGCGGCGGGTACCGCTTAGCAAGTGCCTGGGCTACTAGGCTGAGTTTGTTCGTCGGCGTTGGGTCCTCGCTCGCTTCGGCCTCCACGAGGCCATTTTCGGCGTACCACGGGTGCACGAGGTCGCGAATCTTACGCTCTGGACGCGGCGGCGGCGTGGCCAGTTGCCGTCGTTGCGCACGACTCCGCCAGTAATGCACCAGCTGGCGGCCCAACCGCAGTGGCGAAATGCAAAACAGTCGCCAGCTGGCGCCCAGGGCAAACATGGAGAGCATGGACATCCGGGGATAGGTGGCCAAATACATCTCTCGATAGGCGGGGCGGAAGCGGCTTTTGAAATGGTAGATCCCGCGGACATCAAACAGCCAGTTCATCGCGTGCCAGAAGAACTGGCATGCGCCTTGAAATCGCAAATCGTCATTCTTGACCGGCGGACCGCAGCGGAGAAACGGCACGCTGGACAGCGAGGCATAAGGCACGCCTTCGTCTTTTAGGTGGCGCATGACCTGCAGCATGGTGAAGGGGATCACACCACGCGGCGCGACGGTCCGTCGGCGGTAGATTTCAAAGGCCCAGAAATCACCGGCTAGACCCGGGTTTAAGATCACAAAGGCCAAGATGCGATCTGCCTGGGAGGTAATGAACAGCCGCCTCCGCCGTAATGACCAAGGATCAAAGCGACCTTCGAGAAACACAAGTTCGCGGCCGTGCACCGTGCCTGCCAAGTGTTCTCGGTTGACCTCCTCCAATTGCGGCACGACCTGGTGGCGATAGAATTCTGGATCGGTGTCAGGATCGATTTCTGCCACGCGCAGTTTTTTGCGCAGACAATAGTTCTCTTGCCGACGTAGCCACCCGTAGGCTTTTCCCTGCCAGTTGACGCGGTCCAGGCGGACGATTAACTCTTCGGTGCATTTGTTGATCTGAAACTTATGCCGGCGAAAGATTTTCTTTTCGCGGCGGCCCAGATTAAAAAAATTAACCGTCAGTCGGTTGCGATTCGCAAAGGCGATGAATTTTCGCAGCAGTTGCTCTTCATGCTCTGGTGCCGCCAGCAGGCCTCCCACCACATTGAGCACGTGCTGCCAGCGGACGAAACCAACCACGCCTGCACGGTCCGGCGACCAGAAGTACTGTCGGTCGTCTTCCGTGGCTAGGTAAGCGTCGTAGGTTGCGCCATACGCGTAGGCGTAGTTTTCCAGCAGGGCAATTGCCTGGGGCGGCATGGCAGATTGTGTGGCGAAGTGCTCACACCCGCTGGGCACCTGCAAGGATTTGCTGGCCCGTTGGGGAAACCATCTCATCGGGCCTCCCCGCGCCATGCCGCGCCAGCTGGCCCGCTGCCACCATGCATCTCGCCTTTCCATGTCTGGACAGGCGCGGTCTGAATCTGATTCTCGTTGAACAAGGCCGCTGAACTCATTGATTTCCGCGATGGATCTTACCTGCAACCGCGCCAGGTATGGGAATACCCCCTATCCACTAGCATGCGCAGCCGCTCGATCGAGCGGGTCAAAAATCCAATATTTTTACCTAAATGCCCCAGGTTGCAGATTTTACCAATTTTGTGGGCGTTTTTCCAGGTCGTAGGTCGGTTTTTCCACATCTCAGCTGGTCAGTGCGGCGCGAACGAGGCGGATCTGCGAATGGAGTGGACAGCCAGACTCGGAAGACCCCAGCGTGGGGTAGCCGCAACCAAAGGCCCCTCCGTGCGGACTTGGGACTTGACCTGGGGTGCCACTGCTGGCTCGCCCAGCAGTGGATACTGGGTACCCGCTGGGTGGCACCCAACGCTGGTAACGATTTCAGTAGCAGTATTAAGGGGTTCCAGTCATTCCCGCGCAGGCGGGAATCCAGTAGCAGTGCCAGTGGTCTAGATTCCC
>CAMYJY010000131.1 GCA_947258835.1 uncultured Pirellulales bacterium | reverse complement strand
CGGGCGTCGTGGTTACCGACGAGGGCACAGTCAACGAGGAAAGGGCAGTCGCCACCGGCGGGAGCGACGTGGAGGTGGACAATTTATCCTTTGTCACCGAAGGTGCCCTGCAGGCAAAATGGCACCTCCGGCCCAATCTGTCGCTCCGCGCCGGCCTCGAAATCCTCTATGTCAGTTCGATAGCCCATGCGGCCGAGCAGCTGAACTTTGTCCCCGTGAACAACTCCCAACGCTTGGCCACGGGCGACTCGACTTACATGGGCGGGTCCGTCGGCTTCGAGGGGTATTGGTAAGGCCCCACCTCTGCGGCCTAGGCAGTCTGGGGCAACTGGGGGCGACGCTAGCATCTACGCGGGTCAATCTTTCCCCCAGCCTCGTCAAAATGCCCATTTCAGCCTTACCGACGTAGACTTCAGCACAGATCCTCGGTAGCCTGGGTAAGGTGTGGAATTGCTGTCTTTGCGGCCCGCCGGCCTCGGGAAGGCGAACTTTCTCCGGACCGTAAACCCTGGAGGGCTCCGCAGCGAGGCAGAAACAGCGTCCGTGTCAAGCACGACTGCCACAACCTGGGTAACTCCGGTTGGCAGGCGGAACCAAGACGACCCAGCCGCTAACTTTTCCTCTTAGCTACGCAGCCCAAAGCCGATGTCACAAAATTCGTTCCTCTCGCGGAAAACCCTCGGGCAGCCCAATTATTTTCTGCTGGCCCTGGCCTTCGCCTTTCTGGCAGCGCTCATCCCCCGGGGTGTGCGGATGGCCCTGGAGAGCAATACGAATAAGGCGGAAGATTGGTTGCCGCCCAACTACAGCGAATCGATCGACCTCCAGTGGTTCCGCGACTACTTTTTTGGCGAGCAGTTTGCCCTGGTGAGCTGGGATGGCTGCACCCTCGGCAACCGGGAAAAACTGGATCACTTGGCCCGCGTCCTGGTTCCCAAACGCAGGGCCTTGGCCAGGGCCGACAAGAATTCCGAAATCCGACGGCGGGCCCAGTGGTACAAGCACGTGTTGACGGGCCCGCAGGTGTTGGCGGAGCTGACCGAGTCCCCACTGAGCCTGGACTACGCAGACGCCGTCAAACGGATTGAAGGGGCCTTGGTGGGGCCTGTCCAACGAGACGCCGAGGGCAACTCCCTGGGCAACGATTCACGCACCACCTGCTTGGTGGTGTTTCTCGATGACGCAGCCACCGAAACCAACAAAATCATGCGTCAGGCGATCGAACATATCTCGGAGATCGCGGCCACCGAATGTGGCATTGACCCGGCTACGATCCACATGGGTGGCCCGCCGGTGGATAATATTACCATCGATGTGGAAGGTGAGCGGACGCTCAAACGTTTGGCCCTTCTCTCGGGGGTCGTGGGGCTGATCCTTTCCTACTGGTGTTTTCGCAGTTTCAAGCTGACGAGCATCGTGTTTGCCGTGGGAGTGCTCAGCGCGGGCATGAGCCTGGCGTTGGTGTTTTACTTCGGCATTCTGGAAGTCATGCTCACCTCGCTGACCTCCCCGCGGTTGGGAACGGTGGATGCGATCCTGATGTCGATGCCGGCGGTCGTGTATGTGTTGGGGCTGTCGGGCTCAATTCACATCGTGAATTATTACCGCGACGCCCGTCATGAAAGCGGCATCGCCGGTGCCGCCGAAACGGCCGTCAAACTGGGCTGGGGCCCCTGCACCCTGGCTGCTTTCACCACGGCGGTGGGCCTGGGCTCACTCTACACGAGCGATATCCTGCCCATCAAAAAGTTCGGCCTCTTCACGGGGATCGCCGTGCTGGGCACCGTGGGCATCTTGTTTACCGTGCTGCCGATTTTTCTCCATCGCTTTCCGGTCTCCGACGCCAGCCTCCGCCGCCAGTCGGGGGGACATGATGCGGGGCATTTACCGCAGTGGGCCAGGAATCTCTTTGGCCTGGTGACCAAGCACCACGCCACGGCCCTCGTGCTGTGGCTGGTGGTGATGGGAGTATTTTGCGTCGGCTTCACCAAGATCGGCACCTCGGTACAACTCTTAAAATTGCTGGACGAAGACACCGACTTGATTCACGACTATGCCTGGTTGGAAGAAAATCTGGGCAACCTGGTGCCCATGGAGGTGGTCATCACCGTGCCCTCGGAACGCTGCCGCACGGCCGAGGAGCATGCGGAGGCCGATGGGTCCCAGTACCGGATGACCATGCTCGAACGCCTCACCATGGTGCGCGAGATTGGTGCGCGGTTTGCCGACATGCCCGAAGTCAGTCGTGTGATGTCCGCGGCCACCTACACCCCCGAGACCACCAACTCCGGCTTCGAGGGCATTGATCGCAGTGCGGACTACACCAAAAACAAAAGCCTAGAAGAACGCCGGGAGGCACTGCTGGGCAGTGGCTACTTGCAGGTCGAACGGGCACCGCCCACGACCCGGGAAACTCCGCCCCCTGCCGGTCGGGAGCTGTGGCGACTGAGCGCGCGGGTCGCGGCCCTGGCGGGTGGTGCAGATGGCCAAGGGGTCGACTATGGACAATTCGTCTACGAATTGCGGAACGCGGTCGATCCCATTTTAATGACGTACCAACAGCGCGATCAGATTGTCAGCTCCCTCCACGCAGCAGGCAAACAACTCGATGGCTCCCAACTGTGCATCTTGTATCGCACGACCGGCGACGAGCCGGCCCCCACCAACACCAGTCAAGAAGCCCGCCTCCGCGACCTCCTCCTCCACAGTGGCGTACGGTCCAAAAATCCCGGGGGAGGTGGTCACAACAAGGGCATCTCTTTCTACAATTTGGCAAACTTCGACGCGCACCAAGAAGACACGGCCTATCTGGATCGTGCCATTGCCGCACTGGCCGAACAAGACGCCTTGATTTTGGTATCGGCCGGCAGTGATCCCACCGCCAAACAGCTGGCCCGTGGCGGACTGCAGGTGATTGACGTCTCCGACACCTCGGCAATCACCAGCTCCGCCGCCATCCCCCTTGCCGAGACGTCTACCCCACGGCCCGTCCGCGCCGTGTACACGGGAATGATTCCGCTGGTCTACAAGACACAACGGGAACTGCTGTATAGCCTGAAGGAAAGTATTATTTGGGCCACCGTGCTCATCTCGGTGGTGATGATGTTTGTGCTCCGCAGCCCACTGGCCGGCGCCATTTCGATGATTCCCAATGTGTTTCCGATCGTGATTATTTTCGGCGGACTAGGATGGCTGGGAATCAACGTCGACATCGGCATCATGATGACAGCCAGTGTGGCCCTGGGTGTGGCCGTTGACGACACGGTCCATTTTTTGACGTGGTTCCGTCGTGGTGTGAAGCAAGGCATGGATCGCGTCCAGGCTGTCAATCTGGCCTACAACCGCTGTGCCACCGCCATGACACAAACCACCCTCATTGGCGGTTTGGGCCTGGCCGTGTTTGCGACTAGTACGTTCACCCCCACCCAGCAATTTGGCTATTTGATGATCTCGATGCTGGGAGCGGCCCTGGTTGGAGATCTCCTCTTACTGCCCGCTATTTTGGCCGGTCCTCTCGGGAATTTTTTTGGCGGGCGGGCACCGGATAGCCTACCGGCCTCAGACCAAGCAGCGCAACCGGTGCCGACCCTAGCAGGTCCCACTGCCGTGCCAACAAGCAACTCCGTACCAGAACTCGCCGCCTGCAGAGAGATTGACCCAGCAGAGGATGCCCCAGCCACCGCGGACTCCACAGAGGCCATGCATCCCATTGCTGCTGAGCAAAACCATGCACTCCCTGCCAAGCACCTGCCAGGCCAGGCGCCTGCAGGTCCGCATGCGGACCTACACGCCAAACTCCGCCACCTCCGGCGCGACGAATCCCCACAAGACTCGGTGACCTAAGTCCTGGTAGCCGCTCGAAACAACAGCTTCTGCTCATGTCGCACCGCAACCTGCTGTTACTGCTGGCCACGGGCGTCCTCTGCTACGCCTGCTACCTCCGTGCCGAACAAAACCCGTATGCCCGCTATGTGGCCGCCGGTTATTCGGTCATTGACCGCTGGTCCCTGCTGGAGATACCGGACCAAGAGTTGTTTGCCGGCGCCGTAACGGGGATGGTTCACACGCTGCAAGAACACGGAGATGAATATTCGACTTTTGTCGACGCCACACATCGCCAGGAATTTCGGGAAGCCAGGCGACAGGAATTTGGTGGTATCGGCGTCCGCATCCGTCCCCTGGGGACTCCGCCGCTGCCCACCATCGTGAGTCCGCCTCGTCCGGGGACGCCGGCGGCAGAAAACAATCTCCGCATGGGCGATCGCATCCAAGCCATCGACGGCCTCCAGACCGTGGGTCGGGCCATGGAGCAAATTCTGGCAGCCATCCGAGGGCCCGTGGGCACGCCGATCACACTCACAATTCAGCGCTTGCAGCAGGCGGAATTGCTGCGGATGACCCTCCAGCGGCAAGTCATTTCGGTGGCGTCCCTTGCCGGTGCGCGGCGGGACCGGCAAGGGGCCTGGCAGTTTCGCCTGGTGCAAGATCCACGGATCGGATACGTACGCATCGAAAAATTTGGCGACAAAACCGTCTCGGAGCTGACGCACGTTTTGGCGCGCCTGACGGGCAGCATCCCTACGGCGGACCCGCCCGCTACGGCACCCCCGATCGCTGGCTTAATCCTGGATGTCCGTGACAACAATGGGGGTGCCTTGGATGCAGCGGTCGCCATCAGCGACTTGTTTTTGCAGGCCGGACTGCCGATTCTGACCACCCGCGGCCGGGATCAGGTCATCCGCGATCGTTTTGTGGCCACGGCCCGCGGCATGTACACCAAGCTGCCGTTGGTGCTCCTCTTGAACAGCGAATCGGCCAGCGCCAGCGAGATCTTGGCCGCCTGCCTGCAGGACCATCGGCGGGCCGTGATCGTAGGCGAACGGTCATTCGGCAAAGGCACGGTCCAGCGCGTGCTGCAAATCGAATCGGGACGGAGCCTCGTCAAATTAACGTCCGCCACCTACTGGCGTCCCAGCGGGCAAAATATCCATCGGATGGCAGGGGCCTCCGCGGCCGATGCCTGGGGTGTGCAGCCGACTGCTGGCTGCGAGGTCAAACTCGATGCCCCAGAGCGACGCCAGTGGCGACAATATCGCCTGCGACGGGACCTGCAGGGGCATCCGCAAAGTGACGCCATTCTAGCGCAAGTGGATGCAGAGTTCGGCCAACTCCCCGACGCCTTTCGGGATCGTGCCCTGGATCGTGCCGTGGAACAGCTGCAACAAGACCTGCCATCCCCCTAGCGTTTGATCAAGCTGCGCTTGATCAAACGCTCATGCTGCCCAACCGGATAGCCAGACCTGCTTAATCAGCACAGCTTCCGTCGCGTTGCAACCGCTTTGAAAAACCTACCCCTTGGTGACCGCCTCGGACCGCCTTCCTGCTGAAACCTACACATCGCAATAAACCCTTGCTGCAAAACAACTTGCAACAAGGACTGCAACATGCCTCCAGCCCCTTTAGGGATTTGGCACGCGAAGTGCAATACCAATAACTGGCGTGCGGCAGCCGACAGGTTGTCGCGGCCGTGTGGCTGAGAACAGAATTGTCAGCCACCAACGCCAGGCACGGTGCAGCGGTTCCCAGGGATGTTTGGATGGGGCCTGCGACTTCGCCTCTTTTCGTTTTCTCTCGTTCAAATCAGCACAATGGGCAAATCTTGCCCACCTATGGGAAGGAACACCAATGGTAGCTCCACGTCGCACGAAAAAAGTTTTTTGTACGGTTGTTCGCGTGCCTGTAACCGAAAAGACATGCATGCACAACACCTCCCGATTCAGCACCCGCCCCAGTGATTTGGTCCCTTGGGCCGATCCTTACATCGCCCAACTGGTCACCAAGCTCCAGCACGAGGTACGCAGTGAGAGACTGCGTGTTTCCACTGCCCCCGAGAGGGCCAGGAACTTGCAAGCCGAGCTCGATCCCCCCACGCCCAACACGAGCGTTGCCGATTGGGATTGGCCCGCGGAATCTCGCTGGGATGTCAGCGACGAGTGTTGAAGGGCATGGGGAACACCTCATGGGTGCACTCTTGTGCACCCCACGCTGGTAACGATTTCCTGGGTGGCACCCAACGCTGGTAACGATTTGATCCCAGCAGAAAAGGAGCACGTTTGCACCAGACTCTCCGCTGGATTCTCGCCGCTCTTCAGCGCCATTCCCGCAT
>CAMYJY010000130.1 GCA_947258835.1 uncultured Pirellulales bacterium | reverse complement strand
ACTGCGAGGTCATCAGCTCCACCTTTGACGAGCCCTCCTCACGTCATGTGCAAGTTGCCGACATGGTCCTCGAAAAGGCCAAGCGAATGGTAGAATATGGCCACGACGTGATCATTTTCCTCGATTCGATCACCCGTTTGGCCCGGGCCTGGAACGCCGAATGCCCGCATTCGGGCAAGGTCCTTTCCGGGGGTCTGGACGCCAATGCGATGCAGCGGCCCAAACGATTTTTTGGCTCCGCGCGAAAGGTGGAGGAGGGGGGCTCCCTGACGATTATTGCCACCGCCCTGATTGATACCGGCAGCCGCATGGACGAGGTGATTTTTGAGGAATTCAAGGGCACCGGCAACCAAGAAATCGTGCTGGATCGGGCCTTGGTGGATAAACGCATCTGGCCTGCGATTGAAACCAATCTCAGCGGTACCCGCCGCGAGGAGATGCTGATGGATCCCGAGGAGCACCGGCGGATTTCGCTGCTGCGTCGCGTGCTGAGCGAAATGAATCCCACGGACGCCATGGATCTACTCACAACCCGGCTGCGCAAAACCAGCACCAACGCTGAGTTTTTGATGAGTATCAAAGAGTAATCGCCCCCACCCGCCTGCCGAACCGATCGTGCCGCGCATCTTACAGACCGCCCCTGCCGACCCCACCGACCGCTTTGCCATCGTCGTGGCGGAGTGGAATCGCTCCGTCACCAGCAAGTTGCTGGACGGAGCCCTGGAAACCTTGGCCGCAGCCGACGTGGCCAGCGAGGCCATCGATGTCGCTTGGGTGCCGGGTGCCTGGGAAATCCCCGTGGTCGCGCAGCGTTTGGCCCAATCGGGCCAATACGCGGCCATTTTGACCTTGGGTGCGGTGATTCGTGGCGAGACCACCCACGACGAACACATCAACCGCGGTGTCAGCCTGGCCCTGGTGGAGATCGCACTGTCCCACGACCTGCCGGTGTTGTTTGGGGTGCTCACCTGCAATTCCCTGGAACAAGCCATTCACCGTGCCGGCGGCAACGTGGGCCACAAGGGGCGGGACTGCGCGACAGCGGCCCTGCAGATGGTCGGATTGCTGAAAAACTGTCCGCCCGGGTAAAATGGGCGAACTGCAACTGCCGTGGAGTTTTTTGTGACAACTCGTAGCCGTGCTCGCGAGGTGGCGCTGCAAGCGTTATTTCAAGAAGACCTCAACCCCCGCGACTCCAGAGATCAGCTGGCTCCCTTTGTGCAAGCTCGGCTCGCGGACGATGGGTTACGTGAATTTGCCACCAGCTTGGTGCTGGGTGTGCTCCGCAATCAACAGGAATTGGATGCCTTGATCGCCGACAAGGCGGAGCGGTGGACTGTCCCCAGAATGGCGGCCACGGACCGCGCGGTGTTACGGCTGGGGGCTTTTGAAATCCGCTATGCCGACACCCCCGAGCGGGTCGCCATCGACGAAGCGGTTGAGCTCGCCAAACGTTTTGGCAGCGCCCAGTCCTCGCAGTTCGTCAACGGCATTCTGGACAAACTAATCGACCACCAACAGTAAATCAGCCATGGGTTTATTCGACAAATTTAAGCGAGGCCTGACCAAGACGGCCCAGATCCTGAAAACCGACGTCCGCGACCTGTTTAAAAGCGAAGGCCGCTTGATCGATGACGCCTTTTTAGAGGAAATGCGGGCGCTGTTGTTCAAGACCGATATGGGTTACGACTCGGTGGCAGAGATTGTCAGCGAGGTCTCCGACAAACTCCGCGGACGGGTCGTCACGTTGGAGGAGGTGGTGGCCACCTGGAAGCACAAACTCTCCGAGCTAATGGCCCAAGACACCGCGCCCATCCAATTTGCCGAGTCAGGCCCCACCGTGATTATGGTGTGCGGCGTGAACGGAGCCGGCAAAACCACCTCCATTGCCAAGTTGGCTCACCTGCTCAAGTCCGAGGGCAAGAGCGTGGTGCTGGGAGCCGGGGATACCTTTCGCGCCGCGGCCGTGGAGCAGCTGAGCATTTGGTCGGAGCGCTTAGGCGTCCAGATTGTCACCGGCGAACCGGGCGCCCACCCCGCAGCAGTGGCCTATCGGGCCGTGGAGGAGGCGCTCCGCACGGAGGCGGACGTCTGCATTGTGGACACGGCCGGACGGCTGCAAACACAAAAAAACCTGATGGCCGAACTCACCAAGATCCAAGGCTCCATCCGCAAGCAAATCCCGGCAGCCCCCCACGAGGTGTTGCTGGTACTGGACGCGACCACCGGCCAAAACGGCATTAGCCAGGCAGGCAAGTTCACCGAGGCGGTGGACTGCACGGGGATTGTGCTGGCCAAGCTGGACGGCACCGCCAAAGGCGGCGTGGTGGTGGCCATCCGTCAGCAGGTTGGGCTACCGGTCAAATACATTGGCGTGGGCGAACAGCCGGAAGACTGGGCCTTGTTTGACCACGTCGAGTTCGTGAATGCCCTGTTTGCCGAAGTCGGCGCCGAGCATGCCAGTCCGTCCACCGGCTGAGGGCAAGAAAATTTCACAGCATTCTTGAAATACGTAGCTCCGGAGCTTATTTGCTGAGAATTTTGAACCACGACGAAACAACGGAAACGACGTCCACCACGAATCAACAAACAAAAAATAAATCGCTGTTCGTCGTCGCGTTCGCTGTGGTTCCTTTGCTGTCGCGGGTGCCACCCAACTCAACGAAACGCCATTAACAAACCTTGTGCCGAACATGTGTGGGCGGATCACCCTCTGTCGACCCTTAGCCGGTGGGCGATAGCCCCGGTTCTTACACGTCTGACAGAATCGGGGCTATCGAGAGCATCTGGCTGAGGCTGACAGCATGGATAGCAAAAGCCGTTTGAATTTATTCCTCACGGAGCCACGGAGACACAGAGAAAGCAAGATTTTCTCTCCGTGCCTCTGTGGCTCCGTGAGCAGAAAACAGAAATAGGATTACCCGTTGTGGTCCAAAACGCGCTCACGTGGGGGTGGCATCGGTTGGCGAAGCCTACCGATGTGACGCAGTCACAAGAGGTTTACAAGGAACTTTAAGGACCTACCCCAAAAACCATACCGGGGGTATCCAGCGGCCAGAAAAGATGGCAGTACGGACAGCTTTGCGACGTGCATTCAGACAACCTCTGGCGGCTGCGCCGCCCAGGTAGGCTGCGCCAACCTGGGCTACCCCTGCTCACGGAACCGGGGCTATCGCCCACCGGCTCATTTGTGGGGAGGGCTCTGCTTGATGACCACCGCGCATAAGATCGCTGCCGCGGGTGGCACCCAATCAGCACACCATGAAAACGTAAACCCGAGAGTTTTCAGCCGCAGACCAGGGTTCCTGCACCATCGTCCCAACCATGAACGATGGCCTTGGTGGTCCACCGGCTGAGGGATCCGTCCCCCGGTGTGTGTGCAAATGCCTGGCCTGAGCTCAGTCTTTATCCGCGGTACCCGCCGCTTCCGGCACGTCGTCCGCGGAACTCTCCGCCGCCTGCATGGGCGCGGCCTTCTGGGCGATGTTATTAAAATTGCGTAGCGATTGTAGGTGTAGATAAATCAATTCGAGGTAGTCATTTTTTGCCAGCTCGGCCAGCACATCGTTGTCGAGCTCTTTCAACTTGTCTTTCTTGACCGCAAAAAAGCCAGTCAGTCCCCGACGTTCTCCGTCCCGCCCGGTGAACTGGGCATGCATCGGCTCGAACAGGTCGAGTTCCCGCAGCCGCTGACAAAAAGCCTGGGTCCGCTGAAACTGGGCCTGGTAACTTTGGAGAAACTCCAGGGTGCTGTTCAGAAACTGGGTTCGCTCACCCTCCGCATCAAACAGCCGCTCCCCGCGTCCTTCGTAATTGCACCCCGAAAATTTTTCATCGATACACAGGGCAAAACTTTTTCCCTTGTCGTCCGTGGAAAAGATGAATGGATAACGGCGGATGAAAGCAGGAATGTAGTTGGCCTGCCAGCCCTGTTCGTCATCATAGTACAGGTTTTCATCCGCCTGGGCGCCCAGGATGGCAATGGGCAGCAGCTGTTCGTCATTGCCGGCGAACACCACCGTAAACTCACTCGTCGCCGCCGGCAGTTCCACCGCGGTCAGGGGGACAGAGTTTACATGCTTGGTGAAGCTAAAGTCGCTCCCCGCTTTGACACTTAGCTCAGCATGTTTGTTTTTGTCGATCGGGGCGACTTCGGCATAGAATAAGAGCTGTTTCTCCATTTTTCTTCTCCGGAAAAGATACACATAAGGACCTGCGGTAAACCGTAATTCTCGCTCCGGCAAGTCTTCACTGCAAGTGCTGGCAGGCCTCTATCCGGGGAAAACTTTGCTGCCGAAACGGCGGATTTGTGCATATCGGAACATCCGGAACAGATTGCCATCGTGCCCAAACTCGCGACAAGGGCTGACCAAAATGTAGGCATGCGCGCCGGCCCAGATTGCTAGTAACAGCAAAATTACAGCCGCTGAATAGCATGCAGACAGTGCTTCAACTGGGGCAGGGCAGCTGGGCAGAATTCGCTGATGCGGCCGCTTGGGCCTATTATACCAGCATTGCTAGTGCACAGGAGCAGCTTTCGCGCACGGGTAGGATCAAGGTTTTACGATCGGACGCCACGAGGCCCTGCAGGTTTCCGGCACGCCAATTGCTGTCTGGACGGGTGCCAGTGGTGAGTCAGTTCTTCACCAACCGAGCAGGTTGGGTCCGTACCCTGGTTTATTCGCATATCGAGAGGACCTCGACAGGCCTCTCCAGGATCGAAAAGGCGGTGTTCTTGTCAGACGCGTAAAGATCCTGCAGTATCCTTCTGACAAACCAAAGGGCGTAAAACATGAATTTTTCTGTGAGAGAGCGGGGCTGGTGTTCCCTGGTGTTGGCGATGCTGCTGTCGCTGACGGCGGTGGCAGCCATGGCGGAAGTTTCCCTGGCCCAAGAGGAGGCGGCAGAGGCCGCCGAGGACGTTGACCTAGGCGTTGGCTACGCCCTGGACAATGCCATGCTATTCCTGGCAGCCGTGTTAGTATTCTTCATGCAGGCCGGTTTCGCGATGGTAGAAGCCGGGTTCAATTCGTCAAAAAATGCAGTCAACATCCTGTTCAAGAACTCGATGGATATCTGCGTCGGCGTCTTGCTATTTTTCATAGTCGGCTTTGGAATCATGTATCCGAGCAGCTACGGAGTGGACGTAGGGAAAAAGCTGTTTGCCTTTGGCGGTTTCGGACTCGATGGTTACGAGGTGACCGCGGACCGCGTGTTCAGTCCAGAAGTTGATTGGCTGTTCCAGGCGGTGTTTGCTGCCACGGCGGCCACAATCGTCTCGGGGGCCGTGGCTGGCCGGATGAAAGTGGCCGGTTACCTGATTTACAGTGCGGTACTGACGGGTTTGATTTACCCGATCAGCGGCATGTGGAAATGGGGTGGTGGCTGGCTGGACCAACAGGGTTTTCAAGATTTTGCCGGTTCGGCCGTGGTCCACGGCGTGGGCGGTTTTGCCGGTCTGGCCGGAGCCCTCATCCTGGGACCCCGCTTGGGACGTTTTGTGAATGGTAAGAGCATCCCCATGCCGGGCCACAGCCTGCCCATCGCAGCCTTGGGTGTGTTTATCCTGTGGTTTGGGTGGTACGGATTTAACCCGGGTAGCCAGTTGGCGTTTCAATCCACGGGCGACATTGATGCCACCATGCACATTGCCGTAACCACTACCTTGGCAGCCGGTGCCGGCGGCTTGGCGGCCACGCTGCTGAGTTGGTTCCTGTTTCGCAAGCCCGACCTCTCGATGGGTCTGAATGGTATTTTGGGTGGTTTGGTCGGCATCACGGCCTGCTGCGACTGCATGAGCAATTGGATGGCCATGGTGGTCGGTGCCGTGGCCGGGGCCTTGATCATCGCGGGGGTGATGCTGCTGGACAAGCTGAAAATCGACGACCCCGTCGGTGCCTGGCCGGTCCACGGTCTCTGCGGCGTGTGGGGCTGCTTGGCAATTGGCATCCTGCCCAACGCCCACCTCGAGAGTGGCGCCACGAGCTTCGGCGTCCAGCTAACTGGCACGCTGGCCATCTGCGGCTGGTCGTTTGTAACGATGTTGGTGCTGTTTAGCGTCCTCAAGGGAATGAATGTGCTCCGGGTATCTGAAGCCGAAGAACAGAAGGGCCTGGATATTAGCGAGCACGGCATGCAGGCCTATGGTGGTACGGCAACGCCGGGCTAAGCCAGGCCTGCTGATGCT
>CAMYJY010000129.1 GCA_947258835.1 uncultured Pirellulales bacterium | reverse complement strand
TTAGGGATTAGGGATTAGGGATTAGGGATTAGGGATTAGGGATTAGGGATTAGGGATTAGGGGCTGGGGGCTAGGAGTGGGGGGCGCGACGCCATTACAATGGCTGCTTTCCCATGCCAGAACGGCCTGCGGCCATTTTTTCAGAAACTGCAGAAAGTGACGCAACTTATGAAGATCGCAGTCATTGGTGGTGATGGCATTGGCCCGGAAGTCGTGGGCACGGCGCTGGATGTCCTGGCAGCCATCGCACCGGCCCAGGGTCTCCACTACGAGACGACAGACTTTCCCTTCTCCGCGCAGCATTATCTGGAGACGGGCCATGTGCTGGATGACAAAGATATCGCCACGCTCCGCGCCTACGACGCGATCCTGCTGGGTGCCGTAGGGGGCCTGCCCAATGACCCTCGCTTGGCGGGCGGGGTCATCGAAAAGGGAATTTTACTTAAATTACGCTTCGAGTTGGATCAATACATCAATTTGCGTCCGGTGCTGCTGTATCCGGGAATCGATACGCCACTCAAGCAGAAAACCACGGACCACATTGATTTTGTGTGTGTGCGGGAGAATACCGAAGATCTGTATTGCGGCTTAGGAGGTATCGTCCGCCGCGGTACGCCCCAGGAGGTGAGCAGCCAAACCATGCTAGCCACTCGGTTTGGGGTCGAGCGCTGCATCCGCTACGCCTTGGAACTGGCTCAAACACGCAGTCGCCAGCACCTGACGCTGGTCCATAAGACCAACGTCCTTAACTTTGCGGGCGAGACTTGGTTTCGTGTGTTTCAAGAAATTGCGGAGGAATATCCGGACGTTACCACCGACTACCACCACGTAGATGCTTGCTGCATGTTCATGGTCACCAAGCCCGAGGTCTATGACACAATTGTGGTCCCCAATATGTTTGGGGACATTATTACCGATCTGGGGGCTGCGATTGCGGGCGGGATGGGGATTGCCTCCAGCGGCAACCTCAACCCCGATGGCACCGCACCTTCCATGTTCGAACCGGTGCACGGCTCGGCACCGGATATTGCTGGTCAAAATTTGGCCAATCCAATTGCGACGATTGATTCCCTGGGCCTGCTGCTGCGCGAGACAGGCCGCATCCAGGCGAACGCGGCGGCCGTCGCCTGCGGCGAAAAAATGGGCCAGGCCGTGCAGCAGGTCACACCCAAATTTAGTGGCAAAAGCCTCGACCGCTCCGGCTACGCAACCGATGCGATCGGCCAGATGGTGATGGATGCGGCACTCGCCTAGTACCGTGTTGTGTTACAGCACGAGGTTGGTCAACATCGCGACAGCCACGCGAAAGACCTGGGGCCAGGGGGACTGCTTGACAGCGCCTGCTCTGTGCAGGGGCAACTGCTGCTGTGCTTCCCGCTGGCTTGTCCGTTGTACGTCACCGAAGGGACGCAAGGCCGTCAGGGCACGTTCCATGGCCGGTTCCATCAACATCACCTCCACCATCATATGCTGGGTAGCCGTGATGATTTCCTGGCTTCGCAGCACGGCATCCCGCAAATCCCACAGGGATGTGAGCAGCTGTTTCGCTTCCTCCCAACCGGCCGCTTGGCTGAGAATCTCTGCGTGGAGCCTCTCCCAGCCCACCAGCTGCTGACGGGCCGTGGTGACGTTGTCCTGCGTGGCGGCAATTCTTTCGCACAGGGTCTCCATCTGCACCAAGGTTTGTTCGGCTTGAGGCAACCGGCCACTCCGCGAGAGAACCGCGTTTTCCAACGTCGTCAGCTGCTTCCCCAGGGTGGTGATTTCTCCTGTGAGGTCCCGTTGTCGCCGGGTCAAAGCGTTCAACGTGTTGGCCGCTTGAGCGGCCAAGTCGCCCGAGACAGACAAAGTGGCTTCCATGTCTGCCATCTGCTGTAGGTCCTGGTGCATCTGTTCCAGGCCCTGGTTATGCACGGTGATCAACTGCCGCGCCGCGTGCAACTGTTCCAGCGCGGTGGTCGTGGTGGCCACGGCCTGACACTCCTGAACGAGTCGGGTCCGCAGGGTGAGGAAACCCTCCAGGGCGTCTTCAGCCGCCTCCACGGCTTCTGCTTGACCAGCCAGTAGCTCCAGTAGCTGCAGCCCTTCCTGGGCGGCGACCTGTTGGCCTTGCAGCTGTTGCACCACACGCGTGAGCTCGCTGCACTGCCGCTCCAAGGCAGCGAGATGCTGTTGTGCCGGCAAGATGCAGGCCACATAGGCGGCCACGACCAATCCCAGTCCGGCCACCAATCCAAGTCCTAGCAGCGCGAATTTGCCCCGCTCAGACGGTGCCCTGGACGAGGTAAGTTCTGCTTGTTGTCGATCGGTGGGGGCCATTATGTCGCATCTCCTGGTCAGGTCGTATTTTGAGTCAACCACTGGCAAACCTTTGCCAGTCCGCAATCTTTCCCGCCCGTACCAAGAGATCGGCGCCTGCCTCCCAAACCCGTGGGGCATTTTGCAGGATTCAAATCATCTCGACCATGACGGAAACAAGGATTGCTCCACCCATGCCGGGGCCGCCACGTGAGATGTGAGATATTTGATGTGAGATATTTGATGTATGATACTGCACTTCCTGAGATAGGGGCCTCCGGCCGTTTTTTCAGAAACTGCAGAAAAGGAGCCACCACGTGCAATTGGAATACCTCGATGCCCGCACACTTACGGAAGCCGATGCGTTGGCAATCGGCAAATTGTTGGCCGAAATTTGGCCCAATCCGGCCAAACCGCTGGCGGTTCGTCAGCAGCAAATGCTGGAAATGGGACAGGGTTACACGGGACCTGAGGAGCAAGCACCAGGCTCGTACCTCATTCGCGATCAAGGTCACGTCATTGCCCACGCAGCGATTATTCCCCGTGAAATCGGCACCACAGCCGGCAACTGCGTGATTGCTGGGCTGGCCCGGGTGTGCACTGCTCCCGCGGCCCGCGGCCGTGGGTTGGGTGAGCAAGTCGTGCGTGCCGTGTTTGAAGTTGTGGACCGCGGGGCCTTCGCCTTCTCGCTCTTCCAAACGACGCCACCCGTCCAAGCATTTTATGAAAGGCTGGGGGCCTGTCTGGTGCACAATCCAATCATCAATTCCTTAGGTCCCGATCGACACGTCTCGCCGTTTTGGGATCCGGTGGTCATGCGCTACCCCAGCCACGGGGATTGGCCGCCAGGGGAAATCGACCTGCGTGGACCCGGGTACTAAGGCCCTGTGCCGTGAGCTGCGTCATTTGGCTGAATAGTAACCCATTTTCCGAGTCCCTGCTCAAGCTTTGCTTGAGCAGGGACTCGTGCCTCAAAACACCACGCGCTGGACGCGGTGGTTGTTGGAGTCCAAGACGTGCAGTCTGCCGCGACTATCCCGGACGAGGCCCCAGGGATTGTGGAGTTGTCCGGGACCGCGGCCGTGGGTTCCCCAGCTGCCCACCGGGTGTCCCTCCAACGTAAACTTCTGCACCCGGTGATTTCCGTATTCGCAGATGTAGATGTGCCCGTCGTTGTCGAAAGCCAGGTCGTAGGGATAGTACATTTCTCCTACTGCCGAGCCCTCGCCGCCCCAGTGGTGCACCAAACTTCCTTCCGTGTCAAAGACCTGCACCCGATGGTTGCAGGCATCCACGACCCAGATGCGATCTTGGGCGTCGATGGCCAGGTTTTGAGGGCGGCGAAACTGGCCCAGCGACTCGCCGTGAGATCCCCACTCCCGGAGATATTCGCCCGTGGAAGAAAATTTCTGCACGCGGTCAAAAGATCCGTACTCGGCGATGTAATAATTACCGGCCGTGTCGCGAACGGCATCGGTGACAAAACCGAATTCACCGGGCCCCTGTCCTGGCGTGCCGCCGATGGTCTCCGAGGTAAGTGGAGTTCCGTCCAACTCGTAGACCAGTAGACGGTGGTAGTGCGTGTCGGCCACCAACAGGCGTCCCCAGCGGTCGACGGTCAGCCCCGCAGGGCGTCCATTTTTACTGGCTGGAGTTTTCCAACCCCGCAGATAGTTCCCCTCCGCATCAAAGACCTGAATGCGGGCGGTCATGTCCACCAGGTAGAGATTGTCCTGGGCATCGATCGCCACCGCCCGCGGCTTTTGCAGGCGTCCCGGCGTGATGCCCCGCTGCCCCCAGACGAGATCGACCTGCTCGGGCTGCGCCGGGCTGCCAATACAACCTGCGACACAACACAGCACAAACGCGAGCTGCAGTGCATAGAGCAGCTTACCAACACAAAACAAAGCCCGTCGTCGCGTTGTTTCGTCGTGGTTCCCATGCATACAAACCTCACCTGGACAAGAACTGAGCACCTACAAGCAGCACGCAAGGGGGACGCACCCCTCGCAGGGCACGGCAGGCTGGGCTGCTTGACCCAATTTGGCAAGCAACGGTATATTGAACTGTTTCGGTCGGACACCAAGGCGACTGCCCCGGCTACCGCGTGGCGTGGTCAATTTTGCCCAGGCTTTCATCCCGCAGTAGCTTTCCATGACTCCCACAGTAACCTATGGCGCCGATTGTAATAGACCTGAAACGGGCTGACGACCGGCGAGACGTCGTGCACCGAGCCGTGCAGGCCTTGGCGGAGGGGCAGTTGGTCGTTTTTCCAACGGAAACGGTGTATGGCGTGGGAGCCTGTGCCCGGCACACCGCAGCGGTCGAGCAGATATTTACCGCCAAGGGGCGCCCCCAGAACTCCCCGCTCGTGTTGGCAATTAAGAGTGCCGAAGAGGCGTTTGATTACGTTCCCCAGCCGGGCCGCTTGGCCGAGCGTCTAGCGCGGCGCTGCTGGCCGGGCCCTGTGACCTTAGTGGTCGATTTGCCAACATCTGGGGGCCTGCTGGGCCAGCTCCCAGCGGGTGTGCAGCAAGCAGTGGCCCCGCAGGGAACGCTCGGGCTACGGGTGCCGGCACATGATACGGTGCTGGACATCTTGGCCATGCTGGCCGGGCCGATTGCCCTGACCAGTGCCAATATCTCGGGCGAGACGCCGGCTGTCACGGCCGCCGAGGCCGTGGCCAGCCTGGGCCCGCAGGTAGCTTTGGTGCTGGATGATGGACCCTGCCATTACGGTCAGCCCTCTTCCGTAGTGCATGCCACCCACGACACCTGCCGCTGTCTGCGGGAAGGCGTGGTTAGCCAAGCTGCCTTGGATCGTTTGTCGAGTATGGTGGTGCTGCTGGTGTGCACCGGAAATACTTGCCGCAGCCCCATGGCCGAGGTGATGATGCAAAAACTTGTCGCTGAAAAACTAGGTTGTCCGATCAGCGACCTGGAGCAACAGGGAGTGGTGATTGCGTCGGCCGGCATCGCGGCCGTCCAGGCGTGCGCTCCCAGCCGTGAGGCGGTGGCTGTGATGCAGCAGCAGGGACTGGATCTCTCTCAGCACGAATCCCAGCCCCTGACGGCCAAACTTGTCAACCATGCTGATATCATCTTGACTCTTACCGAGGGCCATCGCCAAGCCTTGGTACGGCGCTGGCCGGAATGCACTCCGCGCGCACAAACACTCCGTCCGGATGGGAAAGACATCAGCGATCCCATCGGCGGCTCCTTAGCCATCTACCAGGAATGTGCCCAACAAATCAAGCAGGCGTTGGAGACGCGGGTGGCAGAGATCGATTTTTTCTAACACGAAAGGTTTATTTTCATGCGAATTGCCATTGGCAGTGACCATCGTGGTTACCACCTGAAGGAAAAATTGGCCGGTATTCTCAGATTGAAGGGTCATGACGTGGTCGATGTGGGCACGTCCCTCACCGAATCGGTGGACTACCCAGATTTCGCCGCGGAGGTGGCTCAGCAGGTGAGCGATGGCGGTACGGAGCGTGGCATCTTGATTTGTGGTACGGGGATTGGCATGGCCATTACCGCCAATAAGTACCCCGGAGTGCGTGCTGCCCCCTGCACCGACGAGGTAACCGCAGAGATTAGCCGGCGGCACAACGACCTGAACGTGCTGTGCCTTTCGGCCGATATGCTGAGCCCCCGCAGTGTGGAAAGGATGGTCCAAGTCTGGGTGGAAACCGATTTTGAAGGGGGCCGCCACCAGCGCCGTGTGGAAAAAATTAGCGCCATCGAGGGCAAGTTGCATGAAAGCGAGTGATTGTTGAGGCGCTGGGCGCTGGGCGCTTACGTCATTCCCGCGCAGGCGGGAATCCAGCAGTAGTCGTGGGTAGTCTAGATTCCCGCCTGTGCGGGAATGACGTGTAATGGGGAATGACGTG
>CAMYJY010000128.1 GCA_947258835.1 uncultured Pirellulales bacterium | reverse complement strand
TCCAGGCCACGGTCCACGACGGCTACCGCGCCCTGGTGGGCCGCCAAGACATTGATGGCGTGTTGGTGCTCTCCGCCAGCTTTTTTGGAGCAACCCCCATCTATGCCGCCTGCGATGCGGGTAAGGCCGTCTACTGTGCAGCCGCACTGGAACTTGCCGACCAGCAGGCGTCTGACCTACGGGACCGAGTGGAACAGGCAGGCATTGCCTTTATGGCAGAATTTCCCTGCCGCTTGTCACCGGCAACCTTGCGGCTGAAGGAACTGATCGCCACCAAGCTGGGCGCGCCGCAACTCCTGTTCTGCCATCGGCGACGTACCTGCACGACGCACAAGCAACACCAGGATCTCTGTTGGCATGATCTGGTGGAGCTGGTGGATTGGTGCCGCTATCTCGTGGATGCCGAGCCCACTTCGCTGCTGGCCACCGGACACCAACCGGCCGCCGATCAACAACTGGATTATCTGTCCGTCGGCCTGGATTTTTCCGCCCCCGGCGAAACGTGTACCGGCCCGTTGGCCAATATTCGCTGCGGGAATTACGTCCCCGACCAGCTCCAAGAATCGATTGCCTTCCGCCGCCCGGCGGACCTGAAGGTGGTCTGCGAGCGGGGCATTGCCTTCGTCGACCTGCCCAGCACCGTCGCCTGGTTTGACGAGGCCGGCCAACACCTGGAAACTCTGGAGCACGAGCGTCCGGTAGGCGAGCAACTGCTGATTCATTTCCACCGCGCGGTAGAAAGCCTCGTGCTCAAATCCTCGAGCCTGCTCGATGCCCACCGGGCAATTTCTCTGGCCAACCAGGCCAAACACAGTATCCACACCGGCCAACGCGTAAACTGCTTGATTGACACCTGTTAAATCCAAGAACTATATTGAGCCGTTTGCTGATAGCTCCCCACCTCCCCTTTTGCTTTTATGACCACACCTAGCCAGGATCTCGGCCAGCTGGCCATCAACACCATCCGCACCCTCTCCATGGATGCGATTGAATCCGCCGGCTGTGGTCACCCCGGCACGCCCATGGCCCTGGCGCCGGTCGCTTATCAGCTGTGGACCCAGACCCTCCGCTACGACCCCGCCGCGGCCGGCTGGCCCAACCGTGATCGCTATGTGCTCTCCTGCGGGCATGCCTCGATGCTGCTGTACTCGCTCCTGCACCTGGCTGGCGTCAAGCAGACGGCTGCTCCCGCACCGCTGGTGACCGGAGAGCAGAGCCCCCACGACCTCTCTGTCACTCTGGAAGACATCAAAAACTTTCGACAATGGCAAAGTGACACCCCCGGCCACCCCGAGTTCAGGCATCCCACAGGTACGGAAACGACCACAGGCCCCCTCGGCCAGGGCTGTGGCAACAGTGTCGGCATGGCTTTGTCCAGCAAGTGGCTGGCAGCACGTTACAACCGGCCTGGCTTCGAGCTGTTTGATTTTAATGTGTACGCGCAGGCCAGCGATGGTGACCTGATGGAGGGAGTGAGCGATGAAGCCGCCTCCCTGGCGGGCCATCTCCAACTCGACAATCTGTGCTGGATCTACGACGACAATAGCATCACCATCGAGGGCAGTACCGAGCTGGCCTACAGCGAAGATGTGACCCAGCGTTTCACAGGCCTGGGCTGGAACGTGGTGCACGTCGCGGACGCCAACGACCTGGAGGCCTTGGCCGCGGCCTACGCCGCCTTCCAAGACTGCCGCAACCAGCCCACTCTGATCATTGTGAAAAGTACCATTGGTTATGGCTCACCGAACAAGGCCGGCACTGCCGCTGCCCACGGCGCCAAACTGGGCGCGGAGGAAGTGCGGCTCACCAAAGCCGCCTACGGCTGGCCAGAAAACGAATCGTTTGTCGTCCCCCCAGAGGTGGTGGAACATTTTCAACAAACCCTGGGGCAGCGAGGCCGCGCGGCGCGACTGGCCTGGGAAAGTCTGTTCACAAATTATCAAGCCGTACACCCTCAGCTGGCGGCGGAACTGGAGCTCATGCAGCAGTGGCAACTGCCTGCTGGCTGGGAAGATGCCCTCCCCGAATTTCCCGCCGATGCCACAGGCCTGGCCACCCGCAGCTCCGCCGGCCAGGCGCTCAATTGCTTTGCCGCCAAGATTCCCTGGCTCGTGGGCGGTTCCGCCGATCTGGGGCCCTCGACCAATACGCTGCTCAAGTTTGACGGCGCCGGCCACTTGCAGGCAGACAACTACGGTGGTCGGAACCTGCACTGGGGCATTCGGGAACACGCCATGGCCGCGGCCCTCAATGGCCTGGCCCTGGCGGGCATCCGCCCCTACGGTGCTACCTTTTTTGTCTTCTCCGATTACCTGCGGCCCGCGCTGAGGCTGTCGGCCTTGATGAGGCTGCCGGTGATTTATGTGTTTACGCATGACTCAATCGGTGTCGGCGAGGATGGCCCGACCCACCAACCGGTCGAACAACTGGCCGCGGCCCGCACGATTCCCGGCCTGGTCGTGATCCGCCCGGCCGATGCCAACGAAGCAGCCCACGCCTGGCAGGTGGCGCTCCAGCAAACCCAGCGACCGACCGCCCTCGTCCTGACCCGGCAAAATGTGCCCACCTTGGACCGCTCCCAGCTGGCAGCCGCTGAGGGTCTGAGCCGTGGCGGCTACGTTCTGGCCGATGCCGACGCGCCAGAGATCATTTTGCTGGCCAGTGGCAGCGAAGTTGTCTTGGCCATCCAAGCCCAGCAAAAACTCCGTGACGCCGGCATCTCCGCCCGCGTGGTGAGCATGCCGTCCTGGGAACTCTTTGAAGAACAGCCCGTGGCCTACCAAGAAGAGGTGCTGCCCCCTCAGGTGACCGCGCGCATCGCCATCGAAGCCGGTATCCGACAGGGCTGGGACCGCTTTTTAGGTCCTCAAGGAGTCTTTATCGGTCTGGAGCGTTTTGGGACCTCGGCCCCCTTTGCCAAGATTTATGCCGAGTACGGGTTTACCGCCGAGAATGTCGTTGCCACAGCCCAGCAATTGCTGGGCTGACGCCCGCGCGGATCAACTTTTTGAGTTCTCACTTGCCAGCCAGCAACCGTCCCCATGATGCTCGCCGAAATTGTCTCGATCCCCGGTTTTTACGAACCGTTCAGTAGTCTCACGCATTTGCTGGGGGCGGTGCTGTTTGCCATTCTCTCGGCGCTGCTCCTCTATCGCGGGCGGGGCGATCAGGCGCGGCTGCTCAGCCTGTTGATTTTTTCCGTGAGTGGCGTCCTCCTCCTCGCCACCAGCGGCTGGTATCACTTACTGAACCACTATGGCGGTACCCGCGACGTCGTCCAAAAAATGGATCATGCGGCTATTTTCGTCCTGATTGCCAGCACGTTTACCCCCATTCACTATATCCTCTTCAGAGGCTGGGGCCGGTGGGGGATGCTGGCGGTGATCTGGTCGATCGCCAGCCTGGGCATTTTGCTGAAACTGATCTATTTTGACCAATTGTCTCCTACCCTGAGTCTGCTGCTGTACCTGGGGATGGGTTGGCTGGGCCTGTATTCCGGAATCTCCCTCTGGCGACGGCATGGGTTGCCTTTTATCCAGCCCATTTTTTGGGGCGGGGTGGTCTACTCCTTGGGGGCGCTGGTGGGCTCCCAAACTTGGCTCACCGTCGTGCCGGGAGTGGTCCAAGGACATGAACTGTTTCATCTGGCCGTCCTGGTGGGGCTCGCCTTGCATTGGACCTTTATTTATCACATCGCCGATGGCCATCTCGCGGCGCGTACCAGTGCGAGATATGTTGGATGTGAGATGTGAGATATTTGATGTGAGGTGCGACCCCAAGGACATGATCATGCCTTTTCTTGACTGGAAAAATTCCCCTACCATCCGGCACACGCTGGGCTGCCTGGTTACGCTGGCTACGTGGTTGGTCTTGGGCACCGTCGCGCCTGCCCGGGCTGAAGCCGAGCGTCCGATTTATGATTTTGTGCCGGCAGATGCCCTGGGCTTTGTCGCAGTACCGAACCTCCAAGCGTTGGATGCCGATCTGCAGCAGCTCACCAAGCTGTTCCAGTTGCCCCTCCCGGCACCGCTGCCATTCCTGCAGGCCGCCACGGGCCTCAATCAGGGACTCGACACTGCCGGGAACCTGTTGGTGGCCCTACTGCCCGGTGAAGATCCCGCAGCCGAGCCCGTCCCGCTGGTTTTCCTGCCCGTGACCGATTTCGCCCAATTTGCCGACTCCCTACACGGCGATCCCAGCGGCGCCATCTGCCGCGTAACGCTGGCCGGGGAAGACATCCTCCTGGCCCGTCATGGGCAGTACGCCATGTTGATGAATGTCGAACATCGCCAGATTTTGGAATTGCTGCTCGATCTTGACCCCCAACCGGTCGCGGCACTGCAGCCACGAGTGCCCTGGCTCGACGCCAACGACATCACCGTCACCATCATGCCCACCGGCACCCAACGGTTCCATCAACTGGGGCAGGAAATATCGACCGGCGAGCGTCGCAAATTCGCGCGGCAGCTGCGACGACCGGGAGTCGCAAACGTACTTGCGCAGCTGGCGGCCAACTGGAACACGTTGGTCCAGGTCTTGGATTGGATCGGCGAAGAAGTTCACTTGATCTCCTGGGGATTTTCTCTCGACAACGACCACAACCTCCGTGTCAGCAAACACGTGGTCCTCCATCAAGCCAGCCAGCTGCTGCCAGCCAAGCCCGCTGCGGCCCCCCAGACGTCGTCTCTCACAGCCTTTGACGACCAACCGTTTGTGGCAGCGTGTGTCGGAAATTGGCCCGTCGCGTGGTCTCGGCTGATGGCCACGGCAGGCCGTCGCCTGGTCCAGTCCAGGCCAGAGATCTACGGCCTGGATCACCTCGCGGAAGCCGACTGGCAAAAATTGGAAAGCGCCTACCACGACCTGCTGCGGAGTTTTTCGACATCCTCCCTGCTGATGCTCCCCGGCCAAACGGGCGAACCACTCTTCAGCAACCTGTTTGGCGTGTTGCAGGTCGCCGCCGCGGATGAATTTATGCACACCTGCCAATCCGCATTGGAGTCTTATCAAGAGATATTTAGCCAATCCTCGACCCACACGATGGAATACAACCTGGTTCCCAAAACGATAGCGGATCGTTCAGGACTGGAGCTCACCCTGGATGTGGCCAGCGCGATGCGGGATCCCAAGGTGCCTCGTTTTAACTGGATGCTGGAAGTGATGTTCGGCAAGGAAGGGCTGCTGCGTTACTTGTTTGTGCCCACCGGGCCCCAGACCACCGTGGTGGGCATGGCCACCGAGGCGCAACTGACATCATTTTTGGAGCAAGCCGCGGCTGCCGAGCCAGGCAGCCGCTTGGCAGACAATACGCAGGTCCAAACCACCTGGGCCCAACTACCGGCCCAGGCCGCGGCGAAACTGCTGGTCAGCCCCGCGGGCTGCGTGGCCTGGGCCACGCGATATGCCAACGAGTTTTTGATCCAGCTCACGGATCAAGAGGTCAACATTCCCCCCTTCCCCAGCTGCCCACCGGTGGGCATCGCGGTCGCAGGCACCGACACCAGCCTGACCGGCAGCTTGGTGGTCCCCGCCCGCACGCTGCAAGCCCTCGCCGAGTACATCCGGCTGGTCCAGGACTTGTGAGTTGCACGTCGCCACATCGTTGCGTGCTGTCAGCCTTCCCAGCCGCTGGCCACCTTCTGTACTACGAACGATACAAATCTTTGGTTCTTCGCCAGAATTTGTGGGTCGGAGGTGACAGCACTGCGGCAAACTAGGCCCGCCTCTGTCAAGTCTTAGCCGATGGGCGATAGCCCCGGTTCTTGGGCGTTTCACGGCCAGGACTTCGATCACGTTTTAGGTCAACGCCTTCCAGGCTGGGTCCGTTCAGAATCAGCTCCTTGAGACTCGTGACGCTGCCCGTCAGTCGCCGATATGCATCACCGTCCATCACGACATATTGGCGGTTCCGCCGCGTAATGATTTGAGCTTTCTCTTCCGCACGGTTGAGCACTTCGCTCAACTTGCTTTTGGCATCGGCTATGTTCCATTCGGAGTGGGGCATGGCAATCTCACTCCCACTAATTTTCGACTAGTTGAACTAGTTAAAATAACGCCAAGACAATGTAACGATTCGACATAAACAATTCCAAAGAAAAGAAACTCTCAAATGTGACCTGCTGATTGACCAATGCTTATTTGTTGAGGTCAAAGCCAGTAATTCAGTTCATCCAGTCCATAAAGCACAGTTGCTCACTTATATGAAACTTCTGGATATCCCGCTGGGGTTGATCATCAACTTC
>CAMYJY010000127.1 GCA_947258835.1 uncultured Pirellulales bacterium | reverse complement strand
GCGCTGCGGGCCGCGGCCGCTGTGGGCGCTGCCGTAGCCGGTGTGGATCTCCTGCCGGGTCAAGACGGTCAGCTGTACGCGCTGGAGGTGAACGCCGTGCCCGGCTGGCGGGCCTTGGCGCGGGTGGCCGAAACAGACATTGCCCAAGCGGTTTTGCATTACCTAGAGCAGGCGTCTGGCCCGTAATACCCCTACAAGGCCTCTAGGCGGTTCCTGGCCGGCACCTGAAGCAAGGTATTGCTGCCCGCCAGGCAATGTGAATAACGTTGCTGCAAAATAACGTCCTATACTTGGACTCATCTCGGACGGCCCCCCCCCACTGGAGAAGGAGTGATTCGACGATGCTCGACACATTTTATTTAGTCACCGCCGCGGTCGGCGGTACCGTCATGGTCTGTCAGTTTTTGCTCACCGTGCTGGGCCTCGGTGACGGAGACACCGATTTCGATGCAGATGCAGCGGGGGGCGATGTTGGCGACGTCGACCTGGGAGAGATCGACGGCGATCATCACACCCCGTTGGGACATGCGGCCGATGCCGATATCGACCATCCGGACAGTGCTGGGCTGTTTCAGATGCTGTCCTTCCGAGCCCTCGTTGCTGCCCTGACCTTTTTTGGCTTGGGTGGTGCCTGGTCACGATCGTGTGAGCACTCCGTGTCTCAATCGCTGTTGATCGCCTGCCTGGCCGGATTGGCAGCCCTGTACGGCATGTACCGTCTGATGCAGGCCATCTACGGTTTGCAAAGCGCAGGCAATATTGATATCCGAAATGCGATCGGCCAAACGGCCACTACCTATGTGCCCATACCGGCCGCCGGTGGCGGCAAGGGAAAAGTTCAAATCACCATCCAGGAACGCATCATGGAGTACGACGCCCAGACGGACGACGCACAGGGCCTGGCCACGGGGGATCCGGTGCTCATAACCAGCGTGCTGGGTAGCGACCTGGTGCAGGTTAGGCGCCAGGCCGTGTCCGCGGATGGGGCATCCCAGGGCGATTCCTGATGCAGTGCCCGCCGGGCAATCATTCATTTACCGAATAAGGAGACACTGTGATGTCAAACACCGAAATTCTGATGGCAGAAAACTCAAGCGTATTCATCCTGGCCTTGGCCGTCATGATAGCGGCCATTTTGTTCTTGGGCCTCATCGCCCTGCTGAAAGCCAACTTCAAGCGCTGTAGTAGCAACCAGGTTTTGGTGATCTTCGGTAAAACGGGCAAAGGCCAAGCTGCCAAAACGATCCACGGTGGTGCTGCCTTCGTCGTACCCCTGCTGCAAGACTACCGCTACCTGAGTCTGGACCCCATTCAAATCGAAATTCCACTCCGGGGCGCGCTGTCGATTGAAAACATTCGGGTGAATGTTCCTAGTGTGTTTACCGTAGCGGTAGGCACGAAGCCGGATGTGATGAGCAATGCGGCCATTCGTCTGTTGGAACTCACCACCCAAGAGATTCGCAAGCAGGCCGAAGAAATTATCTTTGGCCAGTTGCGGCAGGTGGTGGCTTCGATGGGCATCGAGGATATCAATCGCGATCGGGACGCGTTTTTGCAGCATATCCAAAACTCGGTGGAGCCGGAGCTGAAAAAAATCGGCCTGGTGCTGATCAACGTGAACATCACGGACATCACCGACGAAAGCGGCTACATTGACGCCATCGGCCAAAAGGCTGCCTCGCAAGCCATCCAGCAAGCGCGGGGTGACGTGGCCGACGAAGTCAAACAGGGTGAAATCCGGGTCGCGGATGCGGATCGCGAAAAGGCCGTGAAGGTGGCCGACGCCACCAAGCTGCGGGAAATCGGTACCCGCGAAGCCGAACGGGAGCAGGCCGTGCGGATTGCGGAGCTGGCCAAAGAACAGACCGTGGGAGAGCAAACGGCCGCGTTTGAGCGGGATATCAAAGTGAAAAACGCCGAACAACAGATGCGGATCTCGGTGGCGGATGCCAACGCCAAGGCCGTGGATGGTGAAAACGTAGCCGAGGCGAAAGTGGCTCAATCTCAGGCCACGCTGCTCACCGAGCGGGCGGACGCCTACGAGCGGGGCGAATCGGCCAAGCGGGAAGCGGAAGCGGCCGTGCTGGAAGTGCAAAACCGGGCGCTGGCCAAGGCGGCCCTGGCCGAGGCCGAAAAAATTGAAGCCGAAAAACGGGCCGAACTGGAAGCACCGGCCAAGGCCGAGAAGGCGCGGGTTGTCGTGCATGCCGAAGCCGAGGCCGATAAACGTCGGCTGGAAGCCCAAGGCGAAGCAGATGCCATCTACGCCAAACTTTCCGCCGAAGCCCGCGGCCAGTACGAAATCCTGGCCAAAAAAGGTGAAGGCCTGAAAGAAATCGTGCAGGCCTGCGGTGGGGCCAAACAGGCCTTCCAGCTGATGATGCTGGAGCACCTGGACAATCTGGCCGAATCGTCCGCCCAAGCCATCTCCAATATCAAGTTCGATAAAGTCGTGGTCTGGGAAAATGGTGGCCAAAACGGCCGCTCCAACACGGGCGACTTCCTGCACAAAATGGCAGGCACCCTGCCCCCCATGATGCAGGTCATGCGGGATATTGGCGGCATCGAAGTCCCCGAAAGCATCGCCAGTTTGGTCGGTGAAAAGACCGAAGAACCAGCCGCCCCCAGCGAACCGCCGGTTGCCAGCAAACAACCTGTCGCAGCTGCCCCGACGGGTCGGTAGCGGGATCACAGGAAGGAACCACAACGAAACAACGCAACGACGAACAGGGACTTGCCTTTTTGTCTGTTGGCCGTTGTTTCGTCGTGGTTCAAAATTCTCAACAAACACGTCTATTGATGTCTGCGCGGCCAAGGAACCTACCGCTAGCATTTTGCTTGCCAAATACGGGCTTCCGTTGGGCGCCCTTGGCTCATTGGCAGCGCACAGGGCAATAGGGGCTGTATTTTTTGAAAATGCCCCTAAAATCACGGGCGGCGGGGTCGTCGGCCCGCTGCCGTGGGTGCTGGGATTCATTGACTCATTTAGCTGATCCGCAACCTGATGCATTGAGCAGCTTAGGCAGTCCCTGCTAGCCTTCCTGAGGGAGCGGCCTTCGGCCGCTTTCTCAGAAAACACAGATATGAGCAGCATGGACGCTCCCGATCTTCAGCCTGTTGACCGAACTCCGCCAGCGGTGAATGTGGCCGCGCGGCTCGCGGAAATTGCCCAAAAACTTCCGGATGCAATTGCCGTGGCCTGCCCCGGTAGAGGCGATGTGGCGGGGCAAAATACGTACAACACCTGCACCTTCGCTGAGCTGGAGCGGGATTCCTTGGCCCTGGCCCGAGGACTGGTGCGGCAAGGCTGCCAGCCGGGGACCCGGCTGGTGCTGCTGGTCCAACCGGGCGTCGTGTTTGTCAAACTAGTATTTGCTCTGCTCCGCTCCGGGGCCACCGCCCTGCTGATTGATCCGGGCATGGGACGACGGCATCTGGTGAATTGCCTGGCCGCTGCAGAGCCCAAGGGATTTGTGGCGCTCAGCGCTGCGCAGGCCATACGCTCCGTGCTCCGCCGCCGCTTTCCCCAGGCAGATCTGAATGTGACGGTGGGCCGGCGGTGGTTTTGGGGGGGACCAACCTACGACCAACTACTCCGCCTGGGCCAACAATCTCAGGCGACTTTGCCCACCACGCAGGCGACAGATCCGGCGGCCATTATTTTTACCAGCGGCAGTACCGGTCCGCCCAAGGGTGTGCTCTACACACACCAAATGTTTGATACCCAAGCGGTAGAAATCCGCCGCCAGTATGATTTGCAACCCGGCGGTGCGGATCTGGCCTGTTTCCCCCTGTTTGGACTGTTTAATTCGGTGATGGGGGTGACCACCGTGTTTCCTCAGATGGATTTTGCCCGCCCCGCCGCGGCCGACCCGCGGCGACTGTTGTCAGCTGCCCGGGATTGGCAAGTAACCCAGGCCTTCGCCTCTCCTGCAGTGTGGAACAAACTCAGCCAGTACTGTACGGAGCGGGGAGAAATGATCCCCACGCTGCACAAGGTCTTCTCCTGCGGCGCTCCCGTGCCCGCCACCACCCTCCGCCGCACCTTGGCCTGCGCGGCGGCAAATGCTCAGATGCATACTCCCTACGGTGCCACCGAAAGCCTGCCGGTGGCCACCATCGAAGCCCGCGAAGTGTTGGACGAAACGGCGGAGCACACCGACCGAGGCCAGGGAATCTGCGTAGGACGCAAATTTGACACCATCGAGTGGCAGGTGATTCCAATTACCGACGAGCCACTGACAAACATCGAACCCCTGCCACCCGGCGAAATTGGGGAATTGATCGTGCGAGGACCCCAGGTGTCACCGGAGTATGTGGTGGGGGAGTTGCGAGTTGCGAGTTGCGAGGCGCGAGTTGCAGGAGATCAAACTCGCGCTTCGCGCCGCGCAACTCATGACTCTTCGGAGGGGCGAGGTGCAGGAAAACTAACTCGCAACTCGCAACTCGCAACTCGTAACTCAAAAATCGCCACTGGCAACTCCGTCTGGCATCGTCTGGGCGACGTGGGGTATCTGGATGCGGCGCAGCGCTTTTGGTACTGCGGGCGTAAGGCCCAGCGGGTGGTGACGGCTGGGGGGACTTTGTTTACGATTCCCTGTGAGGCGGTCTTCAATACCCATCCGCTCGTGATGCGTTCGGCCCTGGTGGGCGTCGGGGTTCCTGGTGGGCGGGAGCCTGTGATGGTGATTGAAACCGACACGAAAAACACTGGCCAAGTAGATCACGAGAGGATCGCGGCAGAGCTCTCGCAGCTGGCTCGCCAGTTTCCCCACACCGCGGGCATCCGGCAGTTTCTGTTTTATCCGTCGCTGCCGGTTGATGTGCGTCATAATTCCAAAATCAACCGTGAACAATTGGCCCACTGGGCCCGGCAGCAGCTGCAAAAATAGCTGCTCTTCCGGCACTCTCTCCTGGTCGCTATCCCCATGCAAACTCTCGTTACAGGCGGCGGTGGCTTTCTCGGTCGCTCTATCGTAGAACAACTGCTGGCGCGGGGAGATCGGGTCCGCAGTTATGGACGGGGCGATTATCCCGAGCTCGTCGGCCTGGGCGCGGAAGTCCTCCGCGGCGATCTCAACGACCCGGCCCGCTTGGAGCAGGCCTGCGCGGGCGTGGATTGTGTGTTTCATGTGGCGGCCCGGCCTGGCACCTCCGTCCAGCCGGCCCCTTACTACGCGGTGAATACCCAAGGTACGCAGCACGTGCTTCAGGCCTGTCGCCAACAAGGCGTGCGGCGGCTGGTTTACACCAGCAGTCCCAGTGTGGTGTTTGCGGGGGTAGATCAGGTGGGTGTCGACGAGAGCATACCGCTGGCTTTCGATTGGCTGCGCAGGCACCGCTGTTATTACGCCCACAGTAAGGCCCAAGCCGAGCAGGCCGTCTTGGCCGCCAACGACTCCCAGCTGCGTACGTGTGCCTTGCGGCCGCATTTGATTTGGGGGCCCCGTGATCGGCATCTGATTCCTCGCCTCCTGGCCAGGTCTGGCCGCCTCCGCCGCGTGGGGGATGGGTCGAATTTGGTGGATCACATTTATGTGGACAACGCGGCCCAGGCCCATTTGCTGGCAGCCGACGCGTTGGCGGCTGAGCAGACACCGGTAGCAGGAAAGGCCTATTTTTTGAGCCAGGGTGAACCGGCGAATTGCTGGCAGTGGATTGATGAAATTTTGGCCTTGGCCCAGTTACCGGGCGTGCGGCGATCCGTTTCCTTCCGCAGCGCTTGGCAGATTGGCCGCTTTTGCGAGGCGGTCTATCGGGGCCTGCACATCAAGCGAGAACCCCCTATGACGCGTTTTGTCGCTGCCCAGCTGGCCACCTCCCACTGGTTCGACATCTCCGCTGCCCAGCGGGAATTAGGCTATCAGCCGCTTGTCTCCACCGCAGAGGGCATGCAGCGGCTGGGTGATTGGCTCGCTGCGGAGCCAGAGAACGCGTTTTGAAATTGCCAGGCATGGTTCTCCTCTGTCAAAACACACTCTCAGACCTCTCGCCCTGGGCGTCTAGGCGAGGTCCAGCTGGCCAACTACAATGCGAGGTTTGCGCCCGCTCGCCCCTGGGCGGATTGCCACTCCCGGGGTCAGGCTCATTTTTTCGGCGCGGCGGGCCGTACTACCAACATCAGCTTAGCCGCCGAAAAAATGTGCCTGACCCCTTCGACTCTCCTTCGACTCCGATTTTAGAGGATTCCAGTGCTTCGAACACATACCTGCGGCCAGCTGACGGAAACCCATGTTGATCAAACGGTCACCCT
>CAMYJY010000126.1 GCA_947258835.1 uncultured Pirellulales bacterium | reverse complement strand
CCAGCCCAGCATTTGCGGGCTGACGGTAGGATACAGAAGAATTTCTGACCATCGGTTCCCTCCATGGATACCAGGTCGCTCAATTAAGGCGCGCCCTGCACAGACTGTCAGAGGATGAAGATCCATCTTCATCCATCCGCGGCAGGACAAGATTCATGAGTTAGTCATCAAACGAGCTTTATATAATCCCGCCGGGCTCCTGCACGACGGGTGTGTCAATAATTTGAAAGGGGTTCGTAATTCTTATTCGTAATTCTTACAAGGCCAACCAGCCGGGGTGGGCCGGTTCCTGCACTCCCAGCGACTATTCCAGCTCCTCGAGCATGCTGGCAGTGCCTGCCCCGGCAGATTGCCGTGGCTCCATTCTTCCGTGTGCATCTGGCGTGCCAATCTCGGGTTCCCGCCCTGCACCGGGCCTGGCTACAATGGTGAGCGCATCTTTCCGCCACGTCAGCAGCTCCCCTTGCTAGCATAGCTGCTTGGTGGCACCGCCATCATTTTCACTGCCTTGGTGCACCGCATGCCCCGCCGCCGTCTGCTGGTAACGTCCGCCCTGCCCTACGCCAATGGCCCCATTCATCTGGGCCATTTGGTGGAGTACTTACAGACCGACATCTGGGTCCGCTTCCAAAAGCTGCGCGGCCACGAGTGCCGCTACATGTGTGCCGACGATACGCATGGCACGGCCATCATGATTCGTGCCCGACAGGAAAATCGTTCGGAAGCCGAGCTGATCGCCCAGACCCAGGCCGAACATATCCAGGACTTTGACGACTTCGGCATTGAATTTGACAACTACGGCAGCACGAACGACGCAGAAAACCGCGTGCTGTGCGAATCCATGTGGCAATCGATCCGTGCTGCCGGTCTCGTGGTGGAAAAAGACATTGAGCAACTTTATGACACCGAGACAGGAACTTTTTTGGCCGATCGTTTTGTCCGCGGCACCTGCCCTAAGTGCCAGTCGCCGGACCAGCCGGGAGACAACTGTTCGTCGTGCGGTCAAACCTACACGCCCGCGGAACTGATTGATCCGGTGAGCACCTTAAGTGGTGCCCAGCCGGAGGTCCGCACGGCGGGGCATTTGTTTATCGAACTGGAGCAACTGCACGCCTTTTTGGAACAGTGGACTCAAACGGGCACGAGCCTGCAGCCCGAGATTGCCAACTACCTGCAAGGACATTTTCTTAGCGAGCCGCTCCGCGATTGGGATATTTCACGGCCCGCGCCCTACTTCGGTTTTGAGATTCCTGATTTTCCAGGCAACTACTGGTATGTGTGGTTCGACGCGCCCATCGGCTATCTGGCCTCGACGCAGCAGTGGTGCGACCAACACAACCGGGCCTTCGACGACTGGTGGCGTTCGCCCGACTGCGAAATACACCATTTCATTGGCAAGGACATCACCTACTTTCACACGCTGTTCTGGCCCGGCATGCTGCGGACCGCCGGCTACAGCCTGCCCACGAAGATTCACATCCATGGCTTCCTCACGGTCAATGGTCAGAAAATGTCCAAGAGCAAGGGCACGTTTGTGAAGGCACGCACCTATTTGAACCATTTGCAGCCGGGCTATCTGCGTTATTTCTACGCGTCCAAACTTTCCTCGAAGGTGGACGATATCGACTTGGCGCTGGATGAATTTATCGCCAAGGTCAATACGGATCTGGTGGGTAAATTCGTCAATCTGGCCAGCCGTTCGGCCAAGTTTGTCAGCCACAGCGGTCTGTCCGCCAGCTATCCGGAGGACGGTGGCTTGTTCGCCGCTGCGGCCACAGCCGGGGATGCCATTGCCGAGGCGTACGAAGCCTGCGACACCAGCCGCGCCATGCGTCTGATCATGGGTTTGGCCGATCGGGCCAATCCGTACGTGGAAGAAAACAAACCGTGGGAGCTGCGCCAGGATCCGGATCGCGCCGCGGAGCTGCAGGATGTGTGCACGGTGGCCCTCAATTTATTTCGTCAGTTGGCAATTTATCTGGCTCCGGTGTTGCCTGACTTGGCCGCGCAGGCAGGCGTCCTCCTGCACGATTCGATCACGCACTGGGACCAAGCCCAGCGGCCACTGCTGGGCACGCCGGTGGCCAAGTTTCGTCATATGTTACAGCGCGTTGCAGAAAAGGATGTACAAGCCATGGTGGAAGAAAGCAAAACCGAAGAAATTCCAGCGAATAGCGAAGGCGGCACGGACAACGCGGCTACTTGGGATGACGGCGGCGAGGCGTTGGCGGCCGAACCGCTGGCCGCGGAGTGCAGCTGGGATGATTTTATGCAGGTGGACTTGCGTGTCGCCCGCATCGTCGAGGCAGAGCATGTAGCAGAAGCGCGCAAGCTGTTGAAACTCAAGCTGAGCCTGGGCGGTGGCCACACGCGGCAGGTATTTGCCGGCATCAAAGCAGCCTACGAGCCGGAACAGCTGGTGGGTCGGCTGGTTGTCTGTGTGGCCAACTTGGCCCCCCGGCAGATGAAGTTTGGGCTCAGCGAAGGCATGGTGGTAGCGAGTGGACCGGGCGGAAGCGAAGTGTATCTGCTCTCCCCGGACGCCGGAGCCGTGCCGGGGCAGCGGGTGCATTAGGGGCCCTGCTTCTAAACGTCTGGAGTCCTTGTTTTCAGTTTGAGTATCTTGCAGTGGGCTGGCAGGGTGCATGGGCAATGCCATCAAGAGGGATTCTCCCACTTGCCCACCTTTTGGCATATGGTATGATTGGCAACGGGGGGGGGAAGGGAGCACAAGCAATGACCACAAAAACTGTTGACAGTAAAGGACGGATCACCCTGGGTCGGGATTTCGCCAACCAAACCGTGGTTGTTGACGATTCCAATCCCAATCAATTGGTGATTCGCAAAATGGTATTAATCCCAGCCGAGGAGGCCTGGCTGTACCAGAACCCCACGGCAATGCAAAGCTTGCGAGAAGGTTTGCAGCAGGCTGCGGGGAGGCAATTTTCCCATGCACCTCCTGATGTTGATGCGGATGCCGACGACGCGGAGTAGATCCGGGGGAATGGAATTTCAGTAGTTCCAAACTTGGCCGATGAAGCCGACCCGAGTAAAGTGCTAGTAGCTAAAAACGTCGATTCTCGGGCGGCTTATCGCCCCAGTCCTTGGTGAGAATGGGTGGAATTTGGAAGTGATGATTCCAGTCTGGGATTTGAATTCGATCACCGCCACCAATACGTCGCCATCAACCACGCCCAAGTCCCGGCAAATTTCGTTATCATGCTCACATGCGTATTGGCTTGATTCAATCGAACCCCGTTGCCGGTGACATTGCCGGCAATTTCAACCGCATGGTGGCGGCTCTAGCGCGCTGCGCCGAGGGCCAGGCAGCGCTGGCGGTGCTGCCGGAGATGTGGCCGCGGAGCTACACCGATGTGCTCGACGGCGCCGAGGCCGATTGGGCCGGGTGGTTGGATCGTTGGCGGGAGGAGGTCGCGGCGGCCGGGCTGCACTGCATCGGGGGCCTGCCGCGGGTTGCCGCAGACGGTACCCATTACAACGCGCTCTACCTGATTGCACCGGACGGCAGCGTTGCAGCGCGGTACGACAAGCTGCACATGTTTTCGCTGATGCAGGAACAAAAGCGCTACCGGCCTGGTGCGGAGGTCGTCGTTGCCGAGCTGCTGGGGGCGCGTGTCGGGCTGGCGATTTGCTACGACCTGCGGTTCCCAGAGCTCTACCGCAGCCTGCGCGCACAGGGCGCGGACCTCTTCGTCACGGTAGCCCAGTGGCCCGCGGCCCGCGCCGACCATTGGGACGTGCTGGTGCGGGCGCGGGCCGTGGAAAACCTTGCCTTCCACGTGGCGGTGAACCGCTGCGGCACGGTCGGCAGCGGCGACGAGGCCACGGCGTTTGCCGGCGGCAGCGCCGTGATCGGTCCCTGGGGCGAGTCGCAGTGGGTGGCGGATGCTACCGAGCAGGTCGGTTTTTGCGACCTCAACCTGGACGCCGTCCGCGAGCGCCGCGCGGGCTTCGCTGCCTGGAACGACCGCCGCTTCGACTTGCCGCCGCAGCCGGTGCGCGGCGATGACTCGTGACGTGGCCTATTGCGCCGGTCAACCTTCCGCCTGACCAGCAAGTATTGCCATTTGCGCTGCCAATGAGCCAAGGGCGCCCAACGGAAGCCCGTATTTGGCAAGCAAAATGCTAGCGGTAGGTTCATTGGCCGCGCAGACATCAATAGATCCTACAGCCACAACAGCAACCGATCGTCCAGCATATCCGGCACTGCCTTGGCTACGATCCGCTGTACGGTCTGGGGATGGTAGCGGGTGCTCAAGTGGCTGGCGATGATCAGTTCATTCTGAAATTTATCACGGCGATCCAAAAAATCGTCCAGATGCATGTGGCCAAATTTGTGGATTTTTTCTTTGCGGTGCTGGGGCGAGACAAAGGTCATTTCACAGATGAGTACCTTGGCCTGATACATGGCGGGGCAACGATCCAGACCAGCCGGGGCCGTATCGCCCGCGTAAGCCAACAGCGGCGTACGGCGTTCCGTCGTAACTTCGGTACCGGCCAAGCGTAAATCGCGAATCGCGTGGCCGGGCAGTTCCTGATACTCTGCCTTCAATTTGCGACGACGTTCCCACACCACGAAGCCGAAGGCGGGCACACTATGCTTCATCTCACTGACGGTGACCACCAGTTCCCGTGACAATTCCACTTCTTCGCCCGCGTGCAATGGCTTCAGTTGGCACGGCATCCGGCCGCGGTCCAAACGAGTCCACTGTCGCAAGATTTCCTGGACCGGGTTGATGGCCTGCGGGGGCAGGTAGATCGTCGGCGGCTCCATCTTCATCATCCGTCGCCGGGCCACGTACACGGGCAGGGCCACGATGTGGTCCAAATGCGCATGGGAGACAAACCAGGTTTCGGTGCCCATGAAGGACCACGGCTGAGCCCCTAAATCAAAACCTATTTTCAGTTCGGGAATGCGCCAGTAGCTTTGCACCGCCGCGCGAGAATAACCTTCGATGGTCAGTCCCGCGTGCTGAACCGACTGGAGGGGTGCGTTGTCGACCATGAATTGTCCGTCATTCCTTCCAAATCCCTGCTTGCACCAACTGCTGGGTGGCGGCCCCGGCCCAACCGCGGTTGGCCGCGGGACTGGCCGGGCTCGGGTGCAGGATCCGTGTAATCTTGATGGATGTCTGACCTACGACACGTTGCAGGCAGCGTTCGGCATAAGCCCCAATGCCGACCACCCAGGTGGGACGCAAGGCCTGACAGAGCGACTGCAAGTGTTCATCACACAGGGCCTGCAGGGCCTGGCGCTGGGCGACGGGCAACTTGTCGGGGGTCCGGTTGCGGCCGCTGGACTCCATAAACACTAGCGGACAATAGTTGGCAACAAAATGGTCTCTAAAAAATTTTTGTGGCGACCGAAAGCGCTCGCGAAACAGGCCCCAGAGCCGTTCACCGGACACCTCGCTCCGCGTGCAGGCCAGCCCTTGAATGGGCCGCTGCGGGTGTTGGGAGGCAGGGCCTTTGATGGGGGCCTGGATGTCCAGCCAATCACGCACCGCCGCCACCTGTCCAAAGGGGACGCCCGTTTGGGCCATCCCCCAGGGGCCGGGGTTCATGCCCAACAGCAGCACACGCACACCAGCCGGGTTGAGGTAATGCAGGTACTCCTCGTGTGCCGCCCAGGCATATTGGAGCGGATTGTAAACATGCGTCACCGGCGCACCAAATTGCAACGTATCGACCGCACGGCTCAGTTTTTTTGCGGCAGCAACCGCCTGCCCAGCACTATCGGTCATGGTACCTGGGTTTCCCCCGTGCAGGAGTTCCCACAAAACCGCGCGGGAAGGCCCAACGCAGTTGGCGGGGCCAGGGAAGATAGCAAAGTGACACGTCGCATGCAGGTATCCGTCGAGTGTTCGGCCACCTGTCCAGGACGCTCCCAAAGGTCGCGCAACAACCGGGCCTACAGCAGCCCCGCATCGTACCGCGTGGCACCAGAACATACCAGTGCCCAAGTCCCAGAACACGTCAGTTTGACTGGTAGCTGGTCTTGCTGAGATAGCGGCCGGAGGCCGCCATCTCAGCAAGGAAAAATAGGTCGTCAAGACGACTAAATTTGTGAGATTCTGAGGTCCGCTTGATTATTTTCTCGGAGAGGGAACACGTGGAGGGAAACATTGATAATTCATTTTTGTTCAGACCAATTTACTTAAAGTGAAAACAGGTACACCTAGTGCTGGCCAGTTTAGGCCGGAAAAGCCTACTCCATCCGCCTCTCAACCAGGTTTCTTGGTGAGCCGCCG
>CAMYJY010000125.1 GCA_947258835.1 uncultured Pirellulales bacterium | reverse complement strand
GTGGCATCGGTTGGCGCTAGCCTACCGATGTGACGCAGTCACAAGAGGTTCGTACTGCATTTCGAAAAAACCTCTGGCGGCTGCGCCGCCCAGGTTGGCGCAGCCTACCTGGGCTACCCGTTGTTCTTCTGTATTTCCTGTTGGCAAGTAACATGTTCCGCATACCACGACCACTGACCTGGCTGCCCGCCGTGTTGTGGCCCTGGTGCGCCAGGCGTGGGACCGCGGTGCGGCTGTCTGGCGAGCCAGCAGCGGGAGCGGATCGCGCAGCTGGTGGATTGCTGTGGTGGCTGTGGCCCTTGGCCGTGCTCAGTCTGTTCCTACCGGTCGCGGGAGGGTGCGCCCGACTTCGCGTGCCTCGCATTGATCCCACGGGCGAACGCGTTTTTATTTGGCCACGCAATCAAGTGCCCCCGGTGGCCCCGGGGAACAATCGTACCGTCGCCCCACCTGTCTTTACCGATCCTGTTTTCCCCCAGCCGACCCCGGCTACCGGTGTCCCCGTGCCTGGCGCTGCGGTGGCACCCTCGCCCCCGCAAGATCGGCTCACGATTCGTCCCCAGCGGGTGCTGGCGCCGGTGGGCAGCGAGGTGATTCTCAAGGCCGGGCTGTGTACGGCGGAAAACTTTTTGCTGACCGATACCAAAACCGATTGGTTGCTTGCCCGCGATACCGCGGGGGAGTTTGTCGAACTGGGAGGACGTGGCTGGTGCCGTCGCCCGCTGCTGCCCTGGAACAAACCCAAGAAGATTGACAACCAGTACGCAGTGGGCTATTCCGCTTCCGTACCGCTGACGATTACCCGCGGTACCGCCGATACCAGCGATGATGTGCAGGTCGAACCCGGTGAGGCCTGGGCCACGATCACGTCCCCGGTGGAGGGCACCAGCCACATTACGGCGGTGGCCCCCGAGGTGGTGGCTTGGTCCGGCCGTCGCGCTACGGCCACGATTTATTGGGTCGACGTCCGCTGGACTTTTCCCCCCGCCACCCTCTCCGCCAGTGGTTCCCAGGTGCTGACCACCACCGTCGTCCGGCAAACCGACGCCACCCCCCTCGAAGGCTGGTTGGTACGCTATCAAGTTGCCGGCGGCGAGGCCCCCGGTGCCTCGGGGCAGTTTGTGGAAGTGCCCACCGATGCCCAGGGAGAGGCCAGCATCGATGTGAACCCCACCGGTGGGGCAGGCACTCGCTCGACGATCCAACTGGAGCTGGTCCGGCCGCCTCGTTGGGGCGGCAGCGATATGCCGCGACTGGTGGTGGCCCAGGGCACGAGCAGCATTGAGTGGACGGACGGTGGGACACCCTATCTACCCCCACCCTCGGATTTGGGCAATGTTCCCCCGCCCAGCTTGCCGCCGGCCCGCCCAGCGCCGCCCCCCGTGTCACCCACTCCGGCCCCCACTCCGGCTCCACCGATCCCGTTGCGTCCTACCTTGGAGCTGGAAGTTCGCGGGGCCGGGCAGACCGAGGTCGGCCAGCAGGCTCGTTTTGAGGTGGTGATTCGCAATACGGGGGACGCGGCAGCGACGCGTGTGGTGCTGAACGATCGTTTTGACGAAGGGCTCAGCCACCTGGCCGATCCGGGGCGGGCCTTGGAAATTGAAAACACCGGCATCGGAGATATCGCAGCGGGCGGTTCTTATACAGACTATCTCAGTTTTAATGTGTTGCAGGCCGGTCGGCTCTGTCACGACGTTACCGTCCGCTGCGCCGAAGGTGCCCAAACCCAAAAACGCGTCTGCATCACGTCCGTCCAGCCGCTGCCGCAAAAGCAGCCGGGCGTGGAGGTGCAGAAGTCTGGTCCTCAGCAACAAGAGGTTGGCCAAATGGCTCAGTTTACGCTGACCATTCGCAACACGGGCGAAGTCCCGTTGACCAGCCTGGAGGTGGTTGACGAGTACGACCCGTCCCTGTTGCCCCAGCCGGCCCAACAGGGCTTTCGCATGGCCAACAATACGGTCGTCTGGAATTTGCCGCGCTTGGAGGTTGGTGCCACCAAACGCCTGGATGTGAATTGCCAGTGCGTGGCGCCTCGCCAGCAGGCCTGCAGTACGGTTCAAGTTTCTGCCAATACGGGCACCGCCAGCGGGACGATTTCCACGGCGGATCGGCACTGCATTGAAATTTTACCTGGCCGGGATGTGGTGCCGCCGGGTGGTCCTGCCGTACCTCCTCGTGGCAACGTGGTCCCTCCCAGTGCCGTGCCTCCCAGTCGGAATGTGGTGCCGCCCAGTGTTCCGCCACCCAGTGCCTCGCAGGCCAGCGGCTTGCAGCTGGATGTGTTGTCCTTATCCAACAACCCGGTTCGTGCCGGCAGCCTGGGTAAGTACGAAATCGTGCTGAAAAATAACTCGGCCTCCTCCGACGATCAGGTGCAGCTGCGGGTGCAATTTCCCCCGGGCATTTTACCCGACCCGACGAGTGTGCTCAGCAGCGGCAATATCCGCGCGCAACGCGTGGGCAACGAATTGGTCTTTGACAACATTGCCCAAATTCGTGCCCAAGAACGGCTCACCTTCACTGTCCAGGCCAACATCACCCAGCAGGGCATCGGCAACATCGTGGCCCGAGCCCGCAGTCGCAAGCAGCCCCAGCCAATTCAAAAGGCACTGCCGGTGGAAGTGATTCGGTAGTTGCGAGGCGCGGGTGACGAGGCGGGAGTCGGTTGGCTGGTAAATCGTTCACTGCGGGAAGCGCGCAAGTTCTTCCACCACTCGTTCCACTACGCTTGCCCAATCGCCTGGACTTGGTTGGCGGAATATTCGCATGCTGGGATACCACAGGCTCTGGCCATCTTGCGAGTGCCATCGCCAATCGGGGACATGCGACACCAGGAGCCAGACCGGTATCCCCAACGCCCCGGCGAGGTGGGGCACGGCGGTATCCGTGGCGATGACCAGGTCCAAGTTGGCGATCATACGGGCCAGGTCGGCGAAATCCTCTTGGCAGTCGCACAGTTCGACTACGAGATCCCCCGCGCGGGCTGCCTCGAGCTGGTGGCCGTGGGACTCATGCTGGAGGTGGAAGAATCGATACCGGCCTCCCTGGGCCAGCCGCAGCAGCGGTAGCAACTCGGGCAAGGGAACCGAGCGGATCGGGTTGCGGATATTGCCGGGGCTCCCGGTCCAAATCAGCCCCACCCGCAGCGCAGCGGTATTCTGCAACACCTGAGGGACGGGCCCGTCCGGCGCGTGGAGGTACGGGGAGGCTCCCAAGTTTCCCGGCCCCGCCTCGCACAGGCGGGGGAGCGCCACCAACGGTGACCAGGCGTGGTACTGCAGCGTATCGCCATCATGGAGGACTTGGCCCAGATGGGGGTTCTGCTCGCAGAGTCGCCGCAGCAGGGGGCGCACCTTCAGGAAGACTCGAGCGCCTCGTTGGGCCACGTGCGGGGCAAAACGAATGAATTGAATGGTGTCTCCATACCCCTGCTCATCCAGAATCAACACGTCCTTGCCTTGGAGATCTCCTCCCGTCCAACGGAGATTTCCAGGCAGTTTACCGATTGCGGGAACTCGTTTGCAGAGCCATTCATAGTCCTCCCAGCCCTGTTGGAAGTTGCTGGTCCGCAGGGATAGGGTTCCGCGCGAAATGTGGGCTTGAATGTGATCCGGATTCAGACGCAGGGCCTTTTGCGTTGCCTGCACCGCCTCGTCATACAGCCCCAGCTCATAACAAGCCGCCCCGAGATCGTTCCACATATCCGCGTTGTGGGGATCCAGCTTCACGGCACGACGAAATGCCAGCCGTGAGGCGGCGAAGTTTCTGTTGTTGTAGTCCTGGCAAGCCTGCTGGGCGATCTGAATCGCTTTCCTGCGGGAGACACGCCTGTTGGTCATGGTATGTCGAGAATGCGTTCGGTGTGAATCATCCTCATCCTTGGATCGCTGCGGTTTTGCACATTGTAGGCCCGTCGGCGGCCGAGCTACAAGTGCGGCATTACAAACAAATAATTAAACAACAATTAGACACGGGAATCTGATGGATCAGGCCGGCTTGGTCGACGGATGGGGGACCAGTGGAGCACAGAGATAGTAGACGGCAGTGAGGATGGTACCAGCGAGCAACACCATCAATGCGCCGTCCACCGGCACTTGAAAGGAATACTGCTGCTGATTGCTGATTCCCGTCATGACGACGAACATGATGATCGGGCACGATTTCAGTACTGGCCAGCGGCCGCCCAGGTAACGAAAGAAGAACGCATAGAGAAATATAAGAGCCAACAACTCGGAGGCTCTGCTGAGGCCCGGCATGACCAGCCAGTAGATCGGTGTCACCACCAGTAAAGCACTGCAGAGCAGCGCCATCCAAGCGGCGATGGGGTTCACTGAGGTGCGCAAGACAACGAGCGCAAGGATACCTGCCAACATGGGTGTTGTCGCGCCTGTGGGGGGATTCCAAAAGATCCAAAAAAAACAGGTGGCCATCAAGGCCGTTGGCGGCAGAAGGGCTCGTATCCACTGTGCCGAGCCCGTAGTGGCAGGCCGTTCTTCTTGTTGCTGCCCGCTTGAGGAGGGCAGCTGCTCTGCGGAGTCCAAGCCAACAAGCACCCGTGTCACGCGTAATAAATTACAGCTTGCTTGTTCACAACGTTGCAACTGCTGCAGATAGCGACGCACCAGGGCTCTTGCTGAATCGTTCAATTTTGCAATTTCGGAGTCGTTTAATTCAATGGTGCCGTGTTCCACGAGAGCATCGTCGTCTGAAGGATCGTCCGCCTGGGACGGTAGCGTCCAGAGAACTCCGATGCGCTCCAACCTGCGATCCCATCTGTCTAATTCTGTTTCCGGTTGTGACACCAATTTTTGGCATTTTGCGGCAAATTTCGAAAATGCATGGTGGTGTCGTCGGGTTGCACTGCGTGGCTCCCCTCGGTTTGCGGGGGGGCAACTACCGCCACTGCTGGTAAGCTGCTCGAGCTCGTTGAGGCGGGCGATGCTCTCGCCCAATTGGCCTAAGGCACTGGCGAAGACGCGGGCATTTTCCATCCACAGTTCCCAGGCGTGCTGCTGAGAGTTCACCGCGGGAGTGTCGACGTAGGCACTTTTAAGCGTGGTTGCCAGTTGCGAGATGGCGTCGGAAACACTCGCTTGCTGCGCTGCGGTGCTGTCCGCGTGCTCCACGGATTGCTCACGACAGGACTCGATTAGTTTGCGCACTGAAGAAATGTAACTTTGTCCTAGCGGACCCAATTGATCTCCAGCATGCCGTGGCCAGAGCACCAAGTCGACCATCGTCCAGATGAGTACACCGACGGTTGTTTCCAGCCAACGGAAGGTGCCAAAGTAAAATGCGGATTCGAATTGTGGGTAGTTGTCTCCCCAGACAGTTAAGGGGACAAATGCCGCGACGTACCAAGCGTACGGATATCGACTGGACTGCATGAAGTAGCCGATCACGGCGATGTGGATCGAAAGGGCCAGCAACATGGCGATCCGGTCATGACTGAAGAGAGCGATATAGAAAACTCCAGCGACAACGCCGCAAGTCGTTCCGACCACCCGCATCATTCCCTGTTCGATGGATGCTCCAATGGTGCCGAGGCTGACGATTACAATTGCCAGCGCGCCGTACTTGGGGACATCCCAGTTCGTCCACAGCGCAAACCCGTAAAAGAGCGTAAGGCTCAGGGCGAGCTTGAAAGCTTGTTGCAAGCCTACAATCGTCTCGCTCGCATTGGAACGCGCGTTCGTTCTGGCAGAATAGGGCATCGTTTAACTTCCAAACGGTATTCCAGGCGGTCTTCGGTACACAGCAAGTTCTTCCAGGCAAATGTTGACCGTTCCTCTTGGCTACGGCGGCAAAATGGTCAGGCCGAGCAAGGATGTCAACAGGACCCAAAATGAAAGGAATACCAAACCGGGGTGCCAGAAGTGGCAGATCCAGCCAGTGGCTTGCAAAAGCTTCATCGTTCCATACGCCGAGAGGAAACCAAACAGTACGGTGAAGAAAAACGGCGCGAAATAGATCGAATATATGATCAGCTCTGCTGGCGTCCTATCAAACACGGTTTCTCAGCCTACATGGATGGGAAAGGAGTGCAACGTCCCACTAGCTACTATCCTAGTTGCCGCTCCGGCGGACAGCAATTCGACGGAAAAGGGGGGATCCCAGACTGCAGGGAGGGGAATCGAGCAGAAAATCCAGGTCGTCCACGTCATCGTCATTCCCGTGCGAGCTGTTCACGTCATTCCCGCGCGGGCTGTTCACGTCATTCCCGCGCGGGCTGTTCACGTCATTCCCGCGCAGGCGGGAATCCAGTAGCAGCACGGGTGGTCTAGATTCCCGC
>CAMYJY010000124.1 GCA_947258835.1 uncultured Pirellulales bacterium | reverse complement strand
ACCTGCCGGCGGAGGTCTTCCGCTCCGCCCACGTAGTCCAAGACCTGATCGTTGACGGGATCGAAAAACATGCCGTTGATCGTAAAATCCCGCCGCTGGGCGTCGGCTGGAGCCGTCGTGAATTCAACCTCTGCGGGGCGGCGACCATCGCGATACGCCCCATCACTGCGAAAGGTGGCCACCTCAATGGGCTTCTGGCCACGGCTGCCCAAGACGGCAATCACCCCAAAGGCGGCGCCGATGGCCAAGGTCCGCCGGCGACCGAACAACGCCCGCACCTGCTCCGGTCGCGCATCGGTAGCTACGTCGTAATCCTGAGGTTCCAGCCCCAGCAGTTGGTCGCGGACACAGCCCCCCGCCCACAAGCCCTCATACCCCGCAGCGCGAAGTTTTTTGACGACTTGGAGGGCGAATTCGCGTTGCGTGTGAGCAGGAGCCATGCGACTTTCGATTAGGTTGGTTCCAACTGAGATAAAATCGCCTGGTTGAATTGGGCGGTCATGTGGGCACGCTCTGTATCATCCCACTGAAAATGAAACTCAAGCTGTGGCTGGAGAAAATACAGTGCGCTGGTGCTGGGGGAGGTGCCCAAGGCGCTGGTGCAGGCCAAGGTGTAGACAAACATTTGCAGGGCATATTGCTGGGCTACTTGCGGGACGTCGGCGGCCGTAACCTGGTTGGACTTATAATCTAGCAGATGCCAGTTTCCCTCGGTGTCCTGGTAGAGGCAATCCAGAAAACCGTGCAGGTAGTGGCCCCGCTCCGCAGAGGAGGGGAGTTGCCAAGGTAGCAAAAATTCGACTTCGCGGCGGACCACACGGGCCGCACGCAGAGCGGCTGCCGACGGGCTGGCGAGGAAGTTTTGGACGAGGGCGACGGCTGCCGTGGCAGCCGTGGTCTCATTTACGGCAACGTACTGCGGTGCTAAATAATGGCACAGTTCGGGAAGGTCCTCTACTTGATGGAAGTCGATCCGTTCCAGCACGGCGTGCACCAGCGTTCCCAAGTCCTGGGGGTCCAGCCCGGCGCGACCGCTGGGCTGCTGCGCACGAGACGTGCTGGCAACCCGAGATTCCTGCCGTAGCTGGCCTGACAGGCGCGAGAAGGAGAATCTTTTGCGGGCAGCGCGATCCCTCGGGATGGGCTCGATCGACCGCGGGGTTGTGGCTGAGCCGCTGGCGGCCAGGCCGCGCGCCTCTTCCACCAGCTTGACGAGATCCACCCCGCTTGTTTTTCTGCCTGGCCGGCGTTGCGTCGCAGGCGGGTCCGTTGTCACACGGATTGCGGGAACCGGATAACCCGTGGGAAGCGGGGCATGGCACTGACCGCTAGCCAAGTCGATGCGTGTCTGCAGAAATTTTAACCAATCACTGTGGGGTTGGGCCAAATCTCTTTCCAAATCGGCAAATCCGCAGGAGAGGATCAGATAGTCGGCGGCTCGGGTGCAGGCGACGTACAGCACACGCAGGCGTTCGGCCAATTCCTCTTGCTGCTCCATGAATTGACGCATCTGCCAACCGTCGCAGGCATCTTGGTCGATAGCCAAGGGCACCAGAGGGCCAAGTTGTTCATCCATGACCGGCCGGCGTGGGTTCGGAGGGGCTTTGCGATTTAGGTCCGGCACAACCACGCAGGGAAATTCCAAACCCTTGGCGTGGTGAATCGTCATCAGGCGAATCACCTCGCTGTGAGCTTCCGCTGCGGCTAGCGGTTCTTTGGGGGCCCGGGCCACCAATTCAGTGAGCTGGGTGATAAAACCGGTCAAGTCGCCGGGGCGGATGCGATCCAGGGCCCGGGCCTGTTCGACTAATTTGTGCAAGTTGGCCAATTTTCGCTCACCCAAAAACTCGGCCAGCAGCACGGCGTCGTATCCCGTGAGGGCGATGGCCTGCTGCAGCAACTCCGCCACGGTCACGCCGTCCTTCAGATCCCGCAAGGACTGCAGGGTTTGGGCAGCCCGACGCACACGAGGGGACTGCTCCTCGGCACATTGTGGGTCTTCCGCGATGGCCTCCAGCCCCGCTTGCAGCGAGCCATGCTGTTCGACCAGCCACCACAGAGTTTCGTCCGGCCAGGCAAACAGCGGACTCCGCAGCGCGCCGGCCAGGCTCAATTCATCCGCCGGACTGGCCACCGCCCGCAACAGATGCAAAATGTCGTAGATCTCTTGTTGGGCATAAAAGGCATGGCCGCCGGCCAAATAGTAATCCAGGCCGTATTCCCGCAGGGCCTCTTCGTAAATTGCCACGTCGCTCAGCGAACGCAGCAGGATGGCAATGTCACCGAGCTGCAGCGCCCGCAGCTGGCCCGAGTCGGCATCTACGACTAGCCGCTCTTCCTCATCCAGTAGCTGCGCCACACGGCGGGCGATGCCGGTGGCTTCACTTCTCCGCAACTGTTGGCTGGGACTTTGAGGTCGGGGCGGTGCCGCGGCGGGGTGCGCGGGCTCGGTGGGCGTGGCCCAGAGAAATTCCACCGCCGGAGTTGGCGTCTGCTGAGGCCGGTGCGCTACCAGCGGCTGATATGTTTCCTCAAAGGCTTCACAAAAGACCGCGTTGACAAAATCCAGCAGGGCTGGCTGACTGCGGAAATTGGTCGTCAGCGCCAGCCGCCCGGCCGGGGGCAAGGCGGCTCGCAGTTGGCTAGAAACGGTTGGCTGGGCCCCTCGGAAACGGTAGATGGATTGCTTGAAATCGCCGACCACAAACAATCCCTGCGCGGGCCAATCCTCCCCACAGAGGGCCTGGACAATCTCCACCTGCAGGGGGTCGGTATCCTGAAATTCGTCCACCATCAGCAACTGCAACTGCAGTCCCGTGCGGATGGACCCGTAGCGGGGGTCGTGCAGCAGTTGGTGTGTTTTTCTCAGCAGATCGTCAAATTCCAACGCGTTGCGCTCCCGCTTGGCTTGTTCATAGCGGCTGGTGGTATCCGCCACCAGCTGCAGCAAATCCAATCCCACCGTGGCCGCTGTGAGCAGTTGCTCCGCACACAGCTCACGCCGCAAGATGCTCCGGTCGACCCAGGCACGGACGGTTTTGCAGACATCACGGAACTGGGCAAAGTCTTCCTCCGCCAACCAGTCTTTTTTGCTGCACACACCTTGCACTTTGGCCAAGCTGCGGAGTTTGGCGAGGGCCAGCGTGGCGGTCTGGCCCGTCGGCCAGTCGTCCAGCAGGCGGCCGATTTCCTGCAGGTGATCCCGCAGCGACTCACGGGTCACCTCGGCCGTGGCACAGAGCTGGCGTAGTGTCGAGATCGATGGGTGCGCAAAAAACTGGTGGGTGGCGGCGGGGACAATGGTCTGTTGATGGTACTGCTGCCAGGTTTCCACCAAGTCGGCGGGAGCAGCAGCGGACCAGCGGCGGAAAACGGCCGGGCTGGCTTGGCCCACGAGTCGGACCAGCGTGTCCCGCAAATTTTTAAGATCCAGCCGCGTGGCCAACTCCAGCAAGCGTTCGTCTCCGGCCACCAAGAGCTCGCGGAGACGGTCGTCGACGGTTTGCAGCCGTAGCAGCTCGGCCGCAGGCCCATCCAGAAGTTCAAAATTAGGGTCGACGCTGGCCTCGGCAGCGTACGTTCGCAGCAGCTCCGCACACAGACTGTGGATCGTGCTAATCCGCGCCGCATCGATGGTGCGCATGAGTTTGTGCCAGGCCTGCCGCTCCGCGGGTGATTTGGCCGTCGCACACCGCTGATGGCAACGGCGACGCAGCCGGTCTCGCATTTCGCGGGCCGCCGCGTCGGTAAAGGTAATGGCTACCAGCTCATGCAACTCGGCCTTGGGGGCTGCGACCGTAGGATCCAGATATGCCAAAAAGCGCTCGATGAGCACGAAGGTCTTACCGCAACCTGCCCCGGCCGCCAGCGACACACTCCTGTCGTGGGTGGCCAGCGCGGTCTGCTGCTCGTCGGTGAGTGTGTTTTGCATGACAGTTGTGCTACGAACAAAACTTTTATCCTAGCGGCTTCAGTCGGTAGATGTTTGGTTTTGGGCTGGCGTGCAGTAACGCGTCCCGCCTCAGGGCGCCGTCTCCCAAGTCTTTTCCAAGCTTCTAATGTGACCAATGCGGCACAGGGTCCGGTAGGGGCAGGTGTTGGTGCACTGCAGGTCTTCGTTGTACACGGGAAAATTTCCCTGGCGGATGCTGGTGACGATTTGCTGCAGGCGCTGCAGGACCAGCGGCTGCAGCCGTTCCCAGGCATCGCTCACAGTCAGCGTCTGGTCCACGACCTCGCGGAGGGCAAATCCACTTCGCTTGCCATGCCGTTCGAAACCCTGGCCACGGATATTCCAGTAACCTGCAGTGAGGGTCTGTGCTTGCTGCGTGGCCAACAGGTGCTGCTCGGCGGCCAGGGCGTAGAGGGGCAGCTGCAATTGGTGGCCCGACTGCACTTTCCGGGGATCCAGCTTGAGCTCGCGGCGGCCCGATTTGTAATCGATGACATTGAGCACCGCGACGCCTCCTACCCGTCCCACATCTAAGCGGTCGATCTGCCCCACCACGAGTATTTTCTCCGCACCCAAATTTAGGGCAAAGGGCTGGGCGGTCGATGCGCTCTGGTCGTCATGGCCGGGTGCCGACTGGACTTGGGGACCAAAGCGGACCTCAAAAAAGGCCGGTTGGGGCGGTTCGGTGAGCCAGCGCCACTGATCGCGGTAGGCACTTTCCTGCTCGATATAACGCGGGGCCCAGGCGGCAATTTCTCGACGCTCGATCTCGCGCAGTTGCTGTTCCAGTCCACCCAAGGGGTGGGCATCGATCTCCTCTTGCAAGGTTTCCAGGAAACGATCCAGCAGCTCCTGCTCCGTTTCTTCACCGGCTGCCGCTTGCCGCAGCTGCCGGTGCATGGTGGCCAACACCTGATGCAACAGACTGCCACGGCGGGCCGCATCGCTGGCCACCGTGAGTTCCGGCAGGGGTTCTAGGTGGAGCAGGTGCTGAGAAAAGAAGCGAAACGGGCAGCTGGCGTAGCTCTCCAGCTGGCTCGGGCTCCATAAGTGCTGGGGATCGAACTGGCGCTGGAGGGCAGCCTGAGCCGCCGGCCCTACCATGATTCCCTCGTAGGGGCCAAATTCGTCTCGCTGGGCTCGCTGGGCGACACAGATGAGGCCGTCCAGGATGGCATTGCCGACCGAGGCATATTTGCTGTTGGTCAGCATCCCGGTCAATCCCTGCCGCTCGCCCGCGAGGGCGGCGGTGACGGCCTGCTGACGAAAATCGCTCAGGCTGCTGGGGGCCTCCGTGGGCGGGAAGCCTTGGCAAGGTGCCGTGAGCGGAACGTGAGCGGGGGCCAAGCAAGCCTGCAGTTCCGTGAGGAGAGGGCTGGGTAGCAGCGGTTGGCCCTTCTCATCCACGGCCGTGTAGCTCAAGGTAAGGCTTGTCGTGGCCCGCATGACCAGTTCGTAAAACAGCAGCATCGACTCACTCTGTTGCTCCAGTTGTGAGGTCGGATCGTCCGCGGCCGAGTTTAGGCGGGCAGGACGCTGCAAAGCCTGCTCCCCCAGGCCCAGGAGAAAGACATGCGGGGCAGACACGTGGCGCGCGGATTCTGGTGACAACACGCGGATCCGACCTGTCCACTCCGGAGCTCCCCCCAGTGGCTGATGCTGGGCCGCAAATTCGATCGTGGCCAGTACACCCGCCAAATCCAGCGAGCTCGTTCCCGGGGCAATCTGCTCCAACCGCGGGAGCGACTGCAAGCCGTGAGATAAACTCCGCCAAGTGGACCAGGCTGTGTTCCCATCTGCAGCCGCTGGATCCCCCAGGACACCTAGCCGGATCAGCAAGTCCTCGATGGCTTGTACCCAGCTCTCAAGATTGGCCCGTGCCGGCAAGGCCGCCAAGTGCTCTGCCAACCGGGTCAACGTATCAGCAGCCAGGGCCGCCTGCCGGAGATGCGCGGGAAGTCGAGGCCCCTCCGCGGCTGCAGCCGTTGACGTCCAGCGCTGCAGCTGGGCCAGCAGAGCCACGCGTCCCGACGGTATCTGGGCCCGCCGCAAGCAGTTTTCTAGGGCGATGCGCGGGGTCGATTGGTCCCCATCCTGATCAAACAAACGGACCTTATAATTTCCCACCACACGCAGGAGCTGCGGGAAGGGCCAGTCTTCCAGGTGCAGCCGCAGCAGCGCCAGTAACAGCCGCACCAGGGGGGCGGTGAGGCAGGTTGGGACAGACTCGAGATAGACGGGAAGCCCAAAGTCGTGGCAGGTATTTTGCAGGCGCGGGGCACGCTGGGGTAGCGACTCACAGACCACCACCACATCTTCAGGGCGGGCGCTGCCGCGGAGGAGTAGGTTTTTGATC
>CAMYJY010000123.1 GCA_947258835.1 uncultured Pirellulales bacterium | reverse complement strand
GCAAAAGGAAGGTGCAAAAGGTGTCAGGAACCTTTTATTGTGGGCAGAACGGTTCGCCCACTAATAAAGGTTCCTGACACCTTTTTCGCGGTTGGACGAATTCTACCCAGTGCTGGGCAGGGACCCCCAGGAAATCACGCAATTGCTGCCGGCAGGAAGTGCCACTGGCGAGAATTGTGTGACCAGCGGCGGTCGCCTGACGCACCGCGGGAAAAAGTCGCTGCTCGCCAATCTGCTCCGAGAGGTCGTAGTGTTGATATCCAAACGCGCCGGCCATGCCGCAACAGCCGGCGTCAACTTCTGTCAGGCTTGCTCCCGCCACCGTAGCAAACAAGGCCCGCAAGGACTCCGTGCCAAAGAGGGCTGCTTGATGGCAATGCCCATGCAGCAAACAACGATCCGCGGTACTCTGCAGGGGAACACCTTGATGTGCCAGAAACGTCTCTAGGAGTTGCACCTGCCCCGCAACCCGCCGGCCGAGCGGTTGGTCATCGATCAGATCCGGGAGATCGTCCGCCAGCGCCGAAGCGCACGAAGGTTCAAGACACAATATGGGGAGTCCCTGCCGGGCATAGTGATCCAGCTGCGCCATCGTTGTCGCGCCGAATCTTTTGGCCTCGTGCACCAATCCCTGAGACAGTCGCGGCCTCTGACAGCAGCCCGCCCGGGCCAACACAACCTCGTAGCCCAGTCCTTCCAACAGGGTTACCGCGGCCAAGCCAATGTGCGGTTCGAGATAGTTGGCATACGTATCATCAAAAAGGACCACCTTTTCGCGTGAGGCTGCAATGTCTTTGGTAGGGCGGTCTTGCAGCAAAGCTGCTAAGTTGCGCGGCGCTGCCTGGGGCAGCGGGCGACGCGGGTCCAAACCCAGGCTGTGGTGTATCAGCCGACGAGCCCCAGGTAGTTTGAGCAGCAACTTGGACGCGACGCCCCAGCGAGTACCCAATCGTCGCAGCTGATCCGGAAAACTACCCAGCAGGCGGGCCGTACGGGGCGTGCCCTGGTGATCGTAGCGGATTTGTAGGGCCTCGGCCTTCAATCGCGACATGTCCACGGCGTTGGGACATTCGGATTTGCAGGCCTTGCAGGAAAGACATAGGTCCAGCACATCGTGCACGCCAGCAGAACCCAAAGCGGCCAACGGGTCGGTACCGAGTTGACCGGACATGGCCAAGCGCAAGGCATTGGCGCGACCGCGGGTAGAATCTTTTTCTTCACGGGTTGCCTGATAGGAGGGGCACATCGTGCCACGATTTATCTGACGACAAGCGCCAAGCCCATTACACTGTTCCACGGCCAGTTGAAAACCACCTTGGTCCGCATAGCGAAAGGCCGTGGGAATCGAGTGCTCCTGGTAGTGGGTACCGTAGCGGAGCGTGGCCGGGTCGATCATGGAAGGGGCATCCACAATTTTACCCGGATTCATCAAGTTCTGAGGATCGAAGGCCCGTTTGATTTGGCGGAAGGCCTCATACAACTGGGAACCAAAAAAACGCGGCACGAACTCCCCCCGAAGCTGGCCATCGCCGTGTTCACCGGCAAAGGCCCCACCGTATTCCAGCACCATCTCCAAGGAGGCGGAGGCAATTTTGTGCATCAATTGCCGGTGCTCGACACGATGCAGGTCCAAGACCGGCCGAAAATGGATCACCCCCACCGACGCATGCCCATACATCGAGCTGGCAACGCCATATTTTTGACAGAGGTCTTGCATCCGCTGGATGTATGGGGCCAGCACCTCGACGGGCAGGCAAGCATCTTCCACGGCGGCCAGTCCCTTCACGGGCCCACGCACGTTGGAAATCAACCCCAACCCCAGGCGTCGTGTCTCCCAGATTTTTTGCTGCCCCACCTGGTCCAAGACGATCGAGCACGGCTGCGAAATTCCGAGCTGAACACTCCGCGCGGCAAAATCACGCACCCGCTGCTCCACCTCGGCCAGGGGCCCACTGAACTCGACAATCAGTACCGCCTGGGGCGGACCGTGGATCCAATCGGCCAGGTGGTGCGTGGCCGGATTGACTTGGGCCTCACGCAACATCGCACCATCCAACATTTCGATAGCGGAAGGCACGTCGTCCAAAATGGCGGGCACCGCCGCCAAGGAGGCAATCTCATCGTCAAAGGAAAGCACACACAGACCCGTAGCCGGAGGCAAGGCCACGAGACGCACCTTAGCTTCCAGCACGGTCGCCAACGTGCCTTCCGCGCCCACAACCAGATTTGTTAAATTCCACGGCCGCCGGGCGCCGTGATCCCGGGGGCCGATCGGTCCCACGTAGCCGGCACCGTCAACAAATTCATCCAGGTTGTACCCGGACACCCGCCGCATCACGCGTGGATAACGCCGGAGGATTTCATCGCGATGGGCTGCGACGATCCCACCCACCGCACGGTACAGGAGCGCCTCTGAGGTATTCCCTTGGGCCTGTTGCTGAAATGCTGCCGCGGAGTGGGGCTCAAAATGGTAGCTGGCGCCACCCGCCAGCGCAACTTGGCATGAGAGCGTGTGATCGATTGTTTTGCCATGCACTAGGGACCGCATCCCGGCCGAGTTGTTGCCCAACATGCCGCCAATCGTGGCCCGCGACGTGGTGGCCGGATCGGGGGCAAACTGGAGGCAATGCTCCCGCAGCTGGTCATTCAGACGATCGCGCACAACCCCTGCCTGCACACGAGCCCATCCCTGCTCGGGATTGATTTCCAGCACACGATTCAGATGTCGGGACAGGTCCAGCACCATCCCGGGTCCAAACGTCTGACCAGACAAGGCCGTCGCACCGCCGCGGGGGGTGATCGGCATGTTATACTCCGCAGCCAACTGGAGGGCCGTGATGACATCCGCCGTATCGAGCGGAGTCACAACGCAAGCTGGGATAATTTGATAGTGGCTGGCATCGGTCGCATGCATGCCGCGGACGACCGGATCAAAAGAAACACCGCCGCGAATCTTTTCGCGGAAGGCAAGTTGCATTGCACGCGTCACGGAGGGAGCATTCATGGAAACGGAGGGCATGGGACTCGAACCCACAACCGGTTGCCCGGCACCTGAATTCCAATCAGGCCGCTAGCCATTCGCTTACCCTCCTGAAAGCACCGACTGCCTCTCGGCACACGGTGAACAACCTCAATCCAGGGTATTCGCTCCTTGAATCAGCATGACAAATTCATCGTTGGACTTGAATTTACCCAGCTTGCTGGTCAGTTGTTCCATCGCATCCACATGGTGCATCGAGGACAAGGTTCTCCGCAACATGGTTGTGGCGTGGAGCGTTTCCGGCGGCAAGAGCTTTTCTTCACGCCGGGTACCGGATTGTTCGATATCGATCGAAGGCCACACCCGGCGATCGGCCAGCTTACGATCGAGGACTAATTCCATGTTGCCGGTGCCCTTGAACTCCTGAAAGATCAACTCATCCATGCGACTACCGGTGTCGATCAGGGCTGTGCCCAGGATCGTGAGGGAACCACCCTCTTCAAACGCGCGCGCCGTGGCAAACAGTTTCTTAGGAATGTCCATGGCCTTAATGTCAACACCACCACTCATCGTCCGGCCCGTATTGCCCACCCACTTATTGAAAGCCCGAGCCAGACGGGTAATCGAGTCCATGAGCATGAAAACGTCTTTGCCCATTTCCGCCAAACGCTGACAGCGCGCCACGGTCAGTTGGGAAAGCCGTACGTGGCTTTCTACGTCGTTGTCCAGACTGCTGGCAAACACCTCGCCACGAACACTACGACGCATGTCGGTAACTTCTTCCGGTCGCTCGTCGATCAGCAGCATCACCATCGACACGTTCGGATAATTGGTGGAGACAGCGTTGCTCACTTGCTGCATCAAGACGGTCTTGCCCGTCCGCGGTGGGGCCACAACCAAAGCCCGTTGGCCTTTGCCCAGGGGGGTCAGCAAATCCATGACACGGGTCGTGATGGGCTCGGCCCCTGTTTCTAGCTGGTACCATTTTTCGGGCGTGATGGGAGTGAGCTCATCAAATTCTTTGACCTGGAGGTAGTCTTGGGGAGCCAGCCCATCCACGTCCAGCAATTCGCGCAGACGCGGTCCCTGTTGTTTACGGTGGTGTTGTACCATGCCTTGCAACAGCAGCCCCTCGCGCAAGCCAAATTTTTCAATCATGGTGCCAGGCACGAAGGGATCACTGCGTTCCCGGGTAAAATTCGTGGCCGGGTCCCGGAGAAAGCCGTAACCGTTGGGATGCAGTTCTAGCACGCCCGATCCGGGAACCAAGGGCAAGGGATCGTCACCATCGGCGAACTCCGCTTCGCGATAGTTGTTATTATTCTGTGGGCCGTTGCGGCGTCTCCCACCACGACCACCAGAACGATTTGATTTCCCTAGATTGCCCTTGTTGCTGCGGCCACGGTACCGGCCGCCAGAGCGTTGCTTTTTAGCCATCTGAAACTTCATCCTCAAAACATCGAAATGATAAACACTCAAACTGAAAACAGGGCTTCCATGAAGCCGGTAAAGCCCGGCAAATCAGGCACGCTTTCCACTCCATAGCAACTCAAAATTAACAGGGGTCGTGGGGAATGGTAAGGCGGGCTTTTCCGGCCCAAACCGGCCAGCACTGGGTATACCTGCTTTCACTTTGAGTAAACACGTCAAACTGAATTGGTTGCAGCACCAGCCGCGTCGGGAACGCACCGACATCCAAACTGAAGCACGGAGGTAGGCGTATCTGCCACGACACTACCGGGCATCGCATAGCGCACACCAAACGCAACCACCATCAAGCACAAAATGACAACCCAGCTAGGGTCTTTCTCCGACGACCCACTTTCGTGGGAATTTCTGGGAGCACTTGCGTTCGTTCTACCGACAGCCGCATGGTGCGGCTGTCTTGCCATCATTACAGAGTCTAGTAAGCAGACTTGTCTGCTATCGCGCCGCCCTACCGATTGCCCTCAATCCACGTCGGCGGGCGGCGTTGGCCGCTGGCAATCAAACTTATTTTTTTCAGGCCCGATTGTGTTTTCGGTCGCGACTTGAGCGAACCGTCCGAAAACGAACTGCAGAACCCACTGAATGGTCCGTCATATCAGGGATCGGGAGATACTTTTGAACCGCGCCCACCGAATCGATTTCTGGGTCATCGCATCCTGCCGTGCGAAGCACACGACTGCTCAGATGCCCGACAACCAGCTATGCCCGACGACCAGCGTCAAGGAAAATCTACTCGAATGAGCCGAATTAGCTGCCGAAAGATCCTGCCCGCAAATAAATTGGCAGTGCTGCGAACACTCTGCCAATATTAGCCACTGCGCCCAATCTGTCAAGCTGATTCCGTTTGGCCGCTGAGATAATCTCATGCGGGCCCCACAAATATGCTAGCAGCACCAGTAGTATAGCACAATATTCGATCAACTTGGCGTAAACGGCAAATTTTAACAAAGTTTGCCGTCATCCCCTCCGATTCTTAGGGGTGTGGGATAGGCACGCGCCTACCGAACTCAACCTCCCTGCGAATGGAATCGCCATGGCTATGCGACTTTTTCCCAGCTGTCTGCTGGTAGCTACTTTTCTTCTTGTTCAAGGTGCCACTGCAGGCCACGCTGAATCCGTCAACTGGCGTACGAACCTGGATGCGGCCAAGATGGAGGCGATCCAATCCGGCCGGCTGGTACTGCTACACTTTTGGAGTCCCAGTTGCGGCCCGTGCAAGGTATTGGACCGCGATGTCTTTGGCCAGCCGCAGGTTAGTGCTACGGTGGAAAAAGACTTCGTGCCGGTAAAGGTCAATGCGGACTTGTCACCGGCGCTGGCAAATGCCTATCAGATTGACCGGGTTCCCCTCGAGGTCGTGCTTTCCGCTCAAGGTGCCCCGCTCACGAAGTTACAGTGCCCTAGTTCGGCCACTGCCTATCTGGAGCAGTTGGGGCATGTTGCCCGGCACTTCCGTCCGGTAGCACCAACACCACCGGCACCACAAGGTCCCCATCCCGTGCATCCGGCTTATGCTGGCCTGAATCTGGGACACCCCCCCACGACCACGTCGGCCCCCACACCACCGAGTACGGCTCCTGCGGGGATGCAGAACGTCCAGCCGCGCAGCACGAACAACCCCTACGCCGCACGTGCAAACCCCTCCCGCCCGGGAACTCCAGTCGCACCCCAGGCCGCGCTGCCACAAGCGGCCGCAGTATCCCAGGCACCGGCCGCGTCCCAGGACCGTTCGATTCCTAACCATCATGCGATGATCGCGCCTGCTGGACCGGCAGTCGTTCCTCCCCCGCCGCGCAGTCCTTACACGGCCCAAACTGCTTTGTCCGTGGACACGCCTCCCTCCCAGGCAACACCAGCTGTAGCCTCGACCGCCGCTCCCTGGACGCCTCAGGTCCAAG
>CAMYJY010000122.1 GCA_947258835.1 uncultured Pirellulales bacterium | reverse complement strand
AGCGGTTACCAAGGACGGTCCTCCCCGAAAATGAGCCGGTGGGCGATAGCCCCGGTTCTGGCACGTCTCACGGAACCGGGGCTATCGCCCATCGGCTCAGGTTCGACAAAGGAGGGGACAGCCGGCCACAGCGAGCTACTGCAAGTGCCACCCCCGAAAGTCTCGTGCCGAACAGAATTGGGGTCAGCCGGCAGTGGCACCCGTGGAACTGAGGAAGCAAGAATACATGTTTCAAAACACACTCTGAGGGGGTACGTATTTTGGGAAAATGTCCGTAGAATCGGTAGGAAGTGCTAGGTGCCGGGAAGCGATGCTCCTCAAGACATTTAGCAAGATACTTAGCGACAGGCATTTTCTCGGAGGTCGTAGACCTTGGATCTCAACATCATTCACTATCCGCACCCCACCTTGCGGCACGTTTCCAAACCGGTCAAACGGGTCGATGCGGAGTTGCGGGCCATGATTGCCCGGATGTTCGAGTTGATGTACGAACATCAGGGGGTGGGGTTGGCGGCCAACCAGGTGGATTTGCCGTATCGTTTGTTCGTCGCCAATCCGACCGGAGATCCGGGCGACTCGGAGGCGGAGCACGTGTTTATCAATCCGGTGCTGCGGGCCGGCAAAGGCCAAGCCGAGGGGGAAGAGGGCTGTTTGAGCATCCCCGGTGTGGTCGGACCCGTGATGCGGAAGGCGAAAATTACGATCGAGGCCTACAACCTGCGTGGCGAGACCTTCACGGGTGAGTTGGACGACCTGTTTGCCCGGATCGTGCAGCACGAAACCGATCACCTGGATGGCAAGTTGTTTATTGACCGGCTGACCCCCGCCCACACGGCCGATTTGCGGGGCGCGCTGGAGGAATTTGAAATCGATTTTCAAAGCCGCCGGGATTGTGGTGAGCTGCCCACTGATGCGGAAATCGCAGCCCGCCTGGTCCAGCTAGAACAGCTGAGAGCGTAAGGTCGTCAATCACCATTGACACATCCCACATCAAATATCTCACATCTAACATCTCACATATCTAAATGCGTGTTCTTGTTCTCGGCACCGGCCCTTTTGCTGTTCCTGCACTAGAAGTCCTGGTTGCTTCCCGGCATGAGGTGGCCTGTGCGATCTCCCGCCCGCCGCGGGGCCGCCGTGCGCCCCCCGCGCCGGTTGCTGTGCGGGCGGCCGAGTTGGGTGTGGCCACATGGTTGCCCGAGACGGTCAACTGCGATCCGTCCCGTGACAAACTGGCAGCTTACCAAGCGGATCTGCTGGTCGTTTGTGACTATGGCGAAATCCTTAAATCGGACACCCTGGCTACGACGCGGCTGGGTGGCATCAACTTGCACGGTTCACTCCTGCCCAAGTACCGGGGGGCCGCGCCGGTGCAGTGGGCCATTTTGCAGGGAGAAGTGGAAACGGGGAACACCGTGATCCAAATGACGCCGGGGCTCGATGCCGGCCCGTGTTTGGCAGTCCAGCGGATCGCCATCCAGGCGGATGAAACTGCCGGAGAGCTGGAAGCGCGGATGGCTCAGCGGGGCGCGGAACTGGTTTTGGAGGTCACCGACCAGCTGGAGCAAGGTACGGCCCAGCCCTTCCCCCAAGACCCCGGCCAAGCCACCCGCGCCCCACGTCTGACCAAACAGCAGGGCAAAATCGATTGGAGCCAGACCGCCCAGCAAATCAAAAACCAAGTTCGTGCCCTGCAGCCCTGGCCCCGGGCGGATACCGCGTGGCACCGACCTCAGGGGGAACCGTTGCGGTTGATTGTGCATCAAGCGAGTCTCAGTACATTTGCGACCCACGATTCCGCTGCCCCAGGCACCGTGCTGGCGACGGAGGGACAATTGATTGTGGCCACCGGGGATGGCTGCCTGGCCCTTGAGCAGGTCCAACCGGCCGGCAAACGCGTGCTGGCGGTGCGGGATTTCTTGCGGGGATACCCGGTGCAAGTCGGGCATCTCCTCCGGTGAAACAAAGTGCCGACATGAAACTCCAAGCGTGTCATTGCTGCGGACAGATTCATCGGCTGCCCCCGCTGTCGCCGGCTCAGTCCGCCAACTGCACCCGGTGTGGTGCGCGGATCAACCAGCCGGCGGAGCAATCGGCCAGCCGTACGGCCGCGGCGGCCACGGCCGCTCTGATTTTGTTTTGGCCAGCCATTTTATTGCCGATTTTGCATATCGAAAAATTTGGAAATCATCACCAGTCCAGCTTGCTGGCCGGTACCATCGAGCTGCTGCGGCAGGGGGATTGGTTTGTGGGGACGGTGGTGCTGCTGTTTTCCATCATCTTTCCGCTGCTCAAAATCGTGTTCCTCTTGGAGCTGAGTTTGCTGGGATTCCCCTGGCCCCGTGCGTTCCCCAGGCGCCGAGGGCGCCCCACGGAAGCCCGGTCTTTAGCGGGTAAAATGCTAGCGGTGGGTTCGATGGCTGCGCAGACATCAATCAGACACCGGCACCGGGCGCGGACCTATCGGATGATGGAGTTGGCGGGAAAATGGAGCATGATGGACGTGTTGCTGCTGGCCTTCATGGTGATGCTGGTCAAGCTGGGCAGCATGGTGCAGTTTAGTTTTGGTCCGGCGGTGGTGGCCTTTGTAGGATGTGTGGCCATGAGCCTGCTGGCCTCGCTTTGTTTTGATCCACACACCATCTGGGGCGGCAGGGCCGCCGACCAATGCGAGCTACCGCTCGGAGAATGTTAGCCCGCTCCCGTTGGTCGCTGGAATTTGAATCACAATAAAAAAAGCCACAACGGATCAAGAAAAAATCAGCCAATCCCCACCTGTCATGAATAGCACTGAGGAATTTCCCGTGGCCGAAATCCGTAATTCCCCCGCACCGCGCCAATGGGGGGGGATGATTGTCTCGCGGTTGTGGTGGGTGACGCTGTTGTGTTTGGTGGGGGCGGTGGGCTTGGTGATCCAGCAGTTGCGGTCGCCCGGTCTCGTGATTGAGGTGCGCTTTGCTGCTGGCCACGGTTTGGAGCCCGGAGACGCGGTGCGGTATCGGGGTATCGACGTGGGAGAAGTCACCCGGGTGGAACTGGACGCGGAGTTGGCTGGCGTTTCGGTCTGGATCGAACTCACGCCAGCGTCCGCCGCCTTGGCCCGGGAGGGAGCCCGGTTTTGGATTCAGCGGCCCGATATTCGTGTGGGACAAATTCGTGGTCTGGAAACCCTAGTCGGTGGCCGCTACGTGGGCGTGGTCCCGGGGCCCGCCGACGCGGCGCCCAGCCGTTTGTTTTATGGATTGGATGTGGCTTTGGCCCCAGTGGATCAAATTGCCGAGGGCCTGGAGATTGTCCTGGAGGCCAACGAGCGGCATGGCTTGCAGAGCGGTTCGACGGTCAGTTACCGGGGCGTGGTGGTGGGACATATCCTGGCGGTGGGCCTGTCGAACGATGCGGTGACCGTTGAGGCCCGGGCCTTTATCCAGCCCAAATACCGTCAGCTGATTCGTGAAAATTCTCGCTTTTGGAATAGTAGTGGTTTGGGTCTGAGCATTGGCTTAGGCGGTATCGAACTGGACGCCGAAACCCTGGCCACCATTGCCTCGGGAGGCGTGGCCTTCGCCACGCCGGGCAACCTGGGCCGGCCGGCGGCCACTGGTCATCGGTTTGAGCTGTACGACGCGCCTCAAGGGCAGTGGCTGGCTTGGCAGCCGCGGGTGGCCTTGGGCAGTTCGGCCCTCCCGCCGGGCGTGCCGCTACCGAGCCCGCTGCTGGGTGTGCGGCGGCCTACCACGGGGGCCCAAGCCCTGTTTGGCACGGGAAGCCAGCGGGCCTGGATGTTGCCGCTGGTGGGTGGCCAGCTGCTGGCACCGGCCTCGATGTTGGCTGGACCGGAGACCTACGTGTTGGAAATGACCGGCAGTGAGTTCGATTTGCCTTGGGAGAACGTGATCACCTCTGGCAGCTTGGCCTTGGTCGTGTTGCCCGAGGTGGCCTGCGCGGCGGTTACCAACTACTGGCCTCGCGAGCGGCTCCGCGTTGCCGACGGGCCCGAGGCCGTGGTGGTGACCTGTGGTAGCGACGAGCGGACCATGCCACTCCCGGCGCAGCGACTTTCAGTGGTCGAGGAAGGCTGGGAGGTCGCTGCCAGTGTGCCTGTGGACGATGCCTGGCACGGGGCCTGCGTGCTTTCGGCTCAGGATGGCGCGGTGATTGGCGTCTTGGTCCGCAGCGAGAATCGCGCGGTGATTGCCTTACTCACTCGGGAACTGCTGGAGAGCAAGTAGCAGTCTTCTCAAGGCAGCACCCAGGCCAGGGCACCCACGACGGGGGCCTCGTCGCCGCAGACGCTGAACTCCAGGCCATCCAGATTGCGGAAGCCATCCAGCGCGTACTCGTGGTAGCTGGCTTCGGCAGCGCGGCGGTAGTTGTCACGGACATCGGGGGCAAGATCGCAGACGCCTCCGCCGATGACCAGGCGGTCGTAATCGCCCAGACAGTTGGCACTGAGCAAGGCAATGCCCAGCGCGCGTCCTTGGTCTGCAAAGAGTTGGTTGGCCAGCGGGTCGCCCGCCGCGGCCAGTTCGCGGAGTCGCTTGGCCTTATCCTTGGTGGTACCGTCTTGGGCATGCAGCGGGTGGTCGCGCCATTCGTCCAGCGTCAGGCGGTAGCCCAATTGGTGGGTCAGCGCGGTGATGGAAATGGCCGATTCGGCCGTGGCCCGGGCGTTGCCAATTTGCAACTGACCCTCCGCCGGATAGCGGAAGGCATACTCCGGTAGCAGCGTATGGCCGACGTGTCCGGCGCGGCCTTCCCGTCCGCGGATGGGTTTGCCATCGATTACGGCGCCGCCACCAAATCCGGTACCCACGATGACCATGAATAGCGAATCGAGTTCTTCCGGTTGGTTGACCGGTACACGTTCCCAGGAAACAGAGCCGCGGCGCACCGCGTACTCGCCCAGCGCGGCCGCTTGGCCATCGCCAATGTAGCGGACTTCGCATTGCGGCGCTTGTTGACGAAAGGCCTGTTCCAGTTCAGCGCGAATCGGAAAGCGATCCCAGTATTCCGCCTTCAAGTTGGGTGCCTTCAGCAGGACGCCGTCGTGTGTTGCCGGGCCTGGCGTGGCCAGTCCCACGGCCGGCACATCGGCGAGCGTACCGCCCAGTTTTTCCACTTCGAGGCTCGCCTGACGCACAATGGCCTTGATCACCGCTCCGGGACCTTGGTCGGGTGAGGTGGGAAACTGTGCGGAGACACCCAGTACCTGGCGATCGCCATTACCAATCGCTAACGTGCTAGTGGTTCCTCCGATGTCGACTCCGATAAAATAGGGCATAGCTGCTCGTGCGTGTGCTGGGGAGAGAGACTGAAAACATGTTTTGAACAAGATACGACGTTGGTTGTTCGCACGCAAGCACGCGTCCGCTGGGCTCTGGCGGGTGCGGGAACCGCAGGCTGGTATCCGCCCACTGGGGTCCGGAGCATTTTTTGGCGCGACCGACGGGACGGCCATTGCCGGCACCACCGCCGCAAAAACGCGCCCGATCCTTCGCGACGGGGCACCGGAGAAAGGCCCGTTCCTGTCCGGGGCCTGGCCTGGCGGCTCGGGAACTGCTTGGCAGCGCCCCATCCACCCAGCTATACTGCAATGGATGTTTACTTAAAGTGAAAATAGGTACGCTTGGTGCTGGCCAGTTTGGACCGGAAAAGCCCACTCCATCCGCCTCTCAACCAGGTTTCTTGGTGAGCCGCCGCGATGTGGAAAGTGGGGCTGTTTTTTCGGGCTTTACCGGCTTCATGGAGGCCTCGTTTTCAGTTTGAGATCTTTGTCTGTCGATTCGTTGTTTCCGTCGTTTCGTCGTGGTTCAAAATGTCCCGCTTTCCAACTCCGAATTCTTAAGATGCCCACGCCACCTGCTCAAACCGCACTCGCCGCCCGCGTCCGGGAGTTGCAGAAGCACTATGTGCTCGGCGGCGAAACCGTCCGTGCGCTGCGCGATGTTTCCTTCGACGTGCCCGTGGGGGATTCGATTTCCATTATGGGACCCTCGGGGTCCGGCAAAAGTACCCTCCTGAACCTGCTGGGATGTCTGGATCGCCCGACCTCGGGCAGCTTTTTTCTCGGCGCGAACGACGTTGCTCAATTTTCGGATGACCGGTTGGCGGAAATTCGCGCTCAGCGGATTGGTTTTGTGTTTCAATCCTACAACCTGTTGCCCGCTCTTTCGGTCCAGGAAAATATAGAAGTGCCGCTGGACTACAGCAATCGCCGGACCCCCGCCGCGCGGGACCGCTGTGTGGAATTGGCCTGTGAAGTCGGGCTCGGAGATCGGCTCCAGCATCGTCCCGCACAGCTTTCGGGCGGACAGCAACAACGGGTGGCCATTGCCCGCAGTCTGGTGAATGATCCGCGGTTTATTTTGGCCGACGAAC
>CAMYJY010000121.1 GCA_947258835.1 uncultured Pirellulales bacterium | reverse complement strand
AGCCCACGGCTCCTACGGCATGGGCCCAAAGGAAAGACGATATGCCCCAGCAGGCGGTCATCTTCGATATTAGCCAACTGCTGGCGCAGGTGCCTTCGTAGACCAACCCGCTGGGTGAACCAAAGAGTTGTATGTCGGAGAGCAAGTCTTGGATAACGTCGAGGGTGAGAGTTTATCGCGGCATGCGGCATGACCCTCCATGCTATTGTTCGAATCGCTCAGGTAAGAGATGCTATGTGCTCGGCGATGAGCATCTTGATGAGGGATTGCCTTGGCACGCCGAGTCTCTTGGCCTCTTTATCCAAGGATTGAATCATCCAGATAGGGAAGTCAACGTTAACACGTTTCTGTTCCTGTTCCGAACGGCGTGCCTTGGAAAGATCAAGGTGCTTGGTGACGTCAGCACCTGAGTCAAACTTCTTATCCAGGTCTTTAGCTTTCATAAATCTCAACCTCCTCCTGTCTGGATCGACGAACCGAAATGATGCGAATACGATCATCCCGATAGGTTATGATGCCTGACCAGTGGGCCTTCTCAATCTTGCCCACGACAAGGAATCGTGGTTCGTCAGAAGTGCGCGCTGGAATCTCAATGAGATCGGGATCATCCCAGGGCGGCAGGGCCGCCAACCAAAGCGAGCTGCCGCTCGGAAAGCGCTTGCCCGCTCCCGTTGGTCGCTCAAATTTGCGCAAGATTCAAAGATTTGTATCGTTAGTAGTACAGAATCAATCAGACACTTCGTCCGTCCGTAGCATAAGCCCCTTACCGTTCCCAGCACGATGTACGATTCCGCCACCTACCGTATTCTTGATGCTGCTATCAACCGCAGCCAGGAAGGCCTGCGAGTCATCGAAGATTTTGTGCGTTTTGCCCTCGACGACGCCCATCTGCTGGAACTTCTCAAAGCATTCCGCCATGAATTCACGGACGTGTGCCTGGCCCTGCCCCCGGCAGCGCGTCAGGCTGCCCGCGAAACGCAGCAGGATGTGGGTACCCGCATCTCCACGGCCGGAGAAAATTCCCGCCGGAATGCCCTCGAGGTGTGTCAAGCCAGTTGTGAGCGGGTCAAACAAGCACTCCGCAGCCTGGAAGAGTACAGCAAAGTCGGGTTCCCCGGGCTAGCAAACCAACTGGAAGCTCTGCGTTATCGCTTTTACACACTGGAACGCGGTTTCGTGCTGACCCACCTCAGCTGCGCGCGGCTAGAGAACGTGCATCTCTGTGTCCTCATCGATGGGCAAGGTTCGGCCCAGCAGTTTGCGGCACTCGCGGCAGAACTCGTGCGGGCCCAGGTGCCCATGCTGCAACTCCGCGACAAAAACATCAACGACGCCACTTTGCTGGAACGTTGTCAACTCTTGGTGCAACTGGCGCGCGACGCTACCGACCAGCAGCGACCGCTGATCCTGGTCAATGATCGCGCCGATATTGCGGTGGCGGCCCAAGCCGACGGAGTGCATCTGGGACAAACAGACCTCCCCGTGAAGGCGGCTCGCGAAATTATCGGACCTGAGAAATTAGTGGGCGTCTCCACGCACTCCCTTGAACAAGCCCGCACGGCGGTACTCGACGGGGCGAATTACCTGGGTGCTGGGCCAACCTTTCCCTCCCCCACCAAACATTTTGCGGAATTTCCCGGTGTGGAATTTTTGCAACAGCTGGCGGGCGAAATTCGCTTGCCCACATTTGCCATTGGTGGCATTGGCCTGGACAACTTAGCCCAAGTCCAAGCCACCGGGATTGCCAGGGTGGCGGTGGGCAGTGCCATTACCGCCGCGGCGAACCCGGCGGCAACCGCCAGAGAAATCGCGGCGCGCCTACAATCAGACACTTAACACCCCAACACCGCCAACGCTATGATACCCCTGTCGTAAGCCCTGGTTCGGCCATTTGGGTCCCAGCGGTTTGGACTTGTTCGCAGGCCTGTGCAACACGCGCGGACCCATACCCGCGGCTCGCCCCGGGGAGCGTCCCGCGCGCTGCCCCGGCACCCCCACTTGAGACCTTCCATGCTGCACGCAGTTATCATGGCCGGCGGTTCCGGCACGCGTTTTTGGCCTGCCAGTCGCGCCCACGCCCCCAAACAAATGCTGGCCTTGGCCGACGACGCGACCATGATTCGGCAAACCTTCGAGCGACTGGGGCAGCTGATTCCGCCCGAGCGCACGCTGGTGGTCACCAATCAGCGCCTGGTCGGGGCAATCCGCCAAGAACTCCCCGAATTGCCCTCCACGGCCGTGCTCGGGGAACCCTGCCAACGCAACACGGCCCCCTGCATTGGACTGGCTGCCCTGCTGGTCAATCAACAGGATCCTAACGCCACCATGGCGGTGATGCCGGCCGATCATGTGATTCGTGCAACCGCCAAGTTTCAGCAAGCCCTCCAACAAGCCGCCCGCATGGCCGAGCAGCAGCCGGAGCGGATCATCACCTTTGGGATCCAGCCCAACTATCCGGCCGAAGTTTTTGGCTACATCCAGCGGGGCACGGCCTTGGACGCCTCCCCGTGCTACCGGGTCCAACAATTCCGCGAAAAGCCGGACGCAGCAACCGCTACCCAATACGTTGAGTCGGGCAACTATTATTGGAATGCGGGCATCTTTGTGTGGCAGGCGAAAACGATTTTGGAGGCCTTGGCGGCTAGACAGCCCGAGATGTTCGACCATTTGGAAAAGATTGTCGCTGCTTGGGGCAGTGACCAGCAGGAACGCGTCTTCGCGCAAGAGTTTGCGGCCATTGAAAGTATTTCTATCGACTACGCCGTGATGGAACACGCCGCGGATGTCGCGGTCATCGAAGCCCCCTTTGACTGGGACGATTTAGGAAGTTGGCAATCCTTCGGCCGGCTCCAGGGTACCGACGCGGAGGGCAACACCGTGGTCGGTAAGCATCTGGGACTCAACACCCAGGGCACCATTGTCCGCTCCACGGACGATCACCTGGTTGTCACACTAGGACTGCAGGACCTGATCGTAGTCCATACCCCCGACGCCACGTTGGTAGCCCACAAGCAGGACGAAGAAGCGATTCGCCAAGTCGTGCAAGAACTGGAGCACCGCGGCTGGCAAGAGCATCTCTAGAGAGGGTCCTCCAAATGCGGATAGCCGGCATTGATTATGGCACGGTGCGGATTGGCATCGCCACGGCCGATCTCGAAGTCGGTATCGCCGGGGCCTACGCGACCTACACCCGCCGCAATGAAAAACTGGATGCCGCGTATTTCCTCCAGCTTGCCAGCGAGGAGCGGATCCGCAAATTTGTGGTGGGCCTGCCGGTGCACCTCAGCGGGCAAGCAAGCCAGAAATCTCGCGAGGCACAAGAATTTGGCGCTTGGCTGGCAAGTCTCACCAAGCTGCCGGTGGAATATTTTGATGAACGCTACACCTCCACCGAAGCCGAGGCCATCCTGGGCGGAGCCCAACTGACCAAGAAAAAACGCCGGGCACGTCTGGACCAAGTAGCCGCCCAGATCATGCTCACCGCCTACCTCGAGGCCGGAGCCCAAGGCAACGCCTCCCCAGGAGGAATTGAGTGAGTTGCGAGCGAGTTGCGGGTTGCGAGTCTCTAGCCTCCAGCCCCTCTCCCCCCAATCCCCAATCCCCAATCCCCAATCCCTAATCCCTAATCCCCAATCCCTAATCCCTAATCCCTAATCCCTAATCCCTAATCCCTAATCCCTAATCCCTAATCCCTAATCCCTAGTCCCTAGTCCCTAGCCCCTAGCCCCTAGCCCCTTCCTCCCCCCCATGTCCAAACTGATTTTTGGCTGCGGCTACCTCGGACAGCGTGTTGCCCTGTTGTGGCGGGACTTGGGTCATGAGGTGCATGTCGTCACGCGGAGGGCCCATCGTGCGGCAATGCTGGCAGAGTTCGGCTTGAACAGCCATGTTGCCGATGTCACGCGCCCGGAAACGCTACGGGGCTTACCTGCCGTCGAGACCGTGCTGTACGCGGTCGGTTTTGACCGATCGGCAAAACCGTCTATCGCGGAGGTCTATGCGGGGGGGCTCCAGCATGTGCTGACGGCCTTACCCACGACGGTCAACAGCTTGATTTATGTCAGCACCACGGGCGTTTACGGCCACGCTGACGGGGCCTGGGTGGATGAACATACACCCCCCAATCCGCAGCGTGCTGGTGGGAAGGCCTCACTGGCTGCCGAAAGGCTGCTGCAGCCCCCACAGGGCGGCAGCCACCACAGCGCCATCTGCCTGCGCTTGGCCGGCATCTATGGCCCGGACAGAATTCCCTATCTGGCCAAACTACGGGCCGCGGAGCCACTGGCAGTCCCTCAGGAAGGCTGGCTGAATCTAATTCATGTGGAGGACGCTGCGCGCATTGTAGTGGCCTCGGAAACATGGCGATTGGACGCCCAGCCAACCATTTGCTGTGTCAGTGACGGCCATCCGGTGCGGCGGGAAGCCTACTATCGGGAAGTCGCCCGCCTCCTTGGCACCCCAGCTCCCACCTATGTCGCGCCAACCCCTGATTCGCCGGCAGCGCTGCGGGCCAGCGCCAACAAACGTGTGCGGAATGCCAAACTGCTTGAGCTCCTGGAGTCTCCACTCACATTTCCTTCTTATCGTGAAGGCCTGGCCACGATCCTGGCAGACGCCTGAGCGGCAGAGGGGCAAACGGCCCTTTTTCGAATCTTAGCCGGCGGGCGATAGCCCCGGTTCCGTGAGACACGCTAGAGCAACTTACGAAAACACGTGGTTGTGATCCACGTGAAAACCAAGGGGAGCCGCGCGACCCGATGGCAACACATTTTCGAAATTTGCTATAAAACCGGGGCTATCGCCCGCCGGCTCATTTGGGGAGAGGGCTCTCCATGTTCTTCTTCGCCCAGACCAATTTTGAACACCACTGGGCCAGGTAGGCAACCGTTGCACGGTGCGTGTCTCATTCTGTAGGATACAGGGTCCTACTTTTTGAGCGCCAGGCGGAAATAAGAAGGCCCCCAGTACTCCTCAATCCATACTTACGCTTGATTCATTTACATTCACGGCACACCAACGAAACCCATGCTTCCACGGACCCCCCTCTTCCCCCACGTCATCGAACTCAATCATCAAGCGCGTCGGCGAATTACGTGCAGCGCGTACCTGATCTACGACGAAGACGCCTGGACACTTTTTGACATCGGCTACGAAGATGCCGTGGACGACTGCATCGATCTCATCCGAGAACTGGACTTCCCGTTCAGCAAGTGCCAGACCCTCATCGCCTCGCACGCGGACGTCGATCACATCCAAGGGCTCGCGAAGGCCAAACAAATTCTGAAGACAACGGTTACCAGCCACCCGTTAACCGCCCAACACTTGGAGTCGGGCGATAAGCTCTCCACGTTTGCAGAAATCCCGGCGCAAGACATCCATCTGCCCATGCCCTCCGTTACGGTCGAGACCAAAGTCCACGATGGCGACATCATCCAAGTGGGCAATCTCGAACTGGAGGTATGGCACACACCCGGTCACACCGATGGCCACATTGCCTTGCGGATGGGCCAACTGCTATTCTCGGGCGACAATCTCTTCCGGGATGGCTGCGTGGGAGTGATCGACGCCCACCACGGCAGCAGTATTCCGGACTTTATCAAATCCCTGAAGCGTATCCAGACCAGCGATGTTGCCTGGTTATTACCCAGCCACGGCCCCGTCTTCCGCAAGGACAAGGCCCACATCCAGCGAACCATCGATCGTTTGGAAGGTTATTTACACATGGCCGATTTTGGCACGTGTGCCATCGACTGGCCCCTGATGGACCAGTGGGAGCAAGAGCTGGTCTCCGGAAAGATGCCGACTGAAGATAGCATCCTGTAACGGTTATGCCGGATATTCACTCAATTCCTGTCCGCCAACGACCGATCCCTAGAGGGTGGATACTTTACCCGCGCGGTCCGCTTGCCGGACCTGCACTGATTGGCCGCTATCCCAGGGGGGGAATTCGATGGTCCGCAGGATCTTACTTTCCGCAGCTTGCGCTCTGGCGCTAGCATGCTGCCTGACCCAGGCCAACTCGGCTGCAGCCCAACAGGCTTACGGGCGGGCCTGGGGACAAACCTACAACACCCAGGACTGGAACCGGTTCTACCACTACCCGTATGTGTACTACCCCCAAAACTTTTGGGGCAATGAGTACTACCGGAGTGCCGACAGCTTGTACCATCGCTATCCCCCGGAAATGAGAATCCCGGTTTATAATCGGCGGTGGCATAACTACTACCCCAACCGCCGCAAGTACCACGCCGGCCATCATTTTTGGGCAGATGAGAACTTACCCATCGACAGCCCAATGGATTGGCTTCACTGGGATTTTCGATCACGCGGCAGGTAAAAACTTACCTGCCGCTCGCCTTAATCTGACAACCCGCCGCAAGCTACGCGGTAAAAAACTTCGGTAGCCTGCTCGAGCTGCTCGATGGCAATCCATTCGTCATCGGTGTGCGCCTGGTCAATCGAACCAGGTCCGCAGACAACCGTCGGCCAGCCCAGCTTGTCAAAGACCCAAGCATCCGTCCCGTAGGGAACCCCGATTAGTTCACCCGCTGCTCCGCCGGCTTGGACGATGGCGGCGAGACGGTTTCCCAAATCTTGGTTCAGCCCCCCTGACAGCCCTGCAGACTGTTGGGTTGGTGGTTCATGCTCGATCAGGGACACGGGCGGAGACGTCCCAGCGTCTGACAGGGAGCGACTGCCGGGCCCATCTGCCTGGGCAGTCCACGCGTGGCACTTCTCGGCTACGTAATCAATCAATTCCTGATAAGCCACGGCTGGGCTTTCCCCCGGCAGCAACCGCCGATCAATTTCAATGGTGGCCTGATCGGGCACCGTGTTAATTCCCACGCCGCCCTGCACCGTACTGACACAAACGGTGGAGCGACCGCAGGACGGCGGAGCCTGCCCCCGGCTTGGACGGGGGGCCGCCTGTCTGTGCGAGCTGCCGCTCGGAAGGCCTGCTCCCGTGGGCCGCTGCCCTGCCCCCGGGCGACAAAGATCCTCCTCGTTTGCCACCCGGAGAGCTGCCGCGGAACGGGGATGCAAGACCTCTTGCTGGTAAGCCTCAATGGCCGTGACCACCCGCGCCATCAAATAAATCGCGTTCCGGCCTCGCTCCGGCTGGGAGGAATGTGCTGCCAGTCCACGAGTATGGCAACGCCACCGCAAACTTCCCTTATGGGCCACCACCACCTGCAATTGGGTGGGCTCGGCAACAATCACGGCAGCGGGCAGTAGTTGCCTTAAGACTTCGCAGCGCAGCGGCCCCGTGGTCTGCGGGGGTGGTCGCACGTCGGCGCCATCGCGTGCCCAAATTTGGGCCAGGGCCCGCGCCCCTGTGAAACCATGCTCCTCATTGATGGTACAGGCGAGAATAATTGTGGGACCTGCCGGCATTGCCTGAGCTCGCACCGCAGCGGCCAGCATCGCCGCTAGGCCCCCCTTGTTGTCACAGGCCCCACGACCCCAAATACGCCCCTCGGATTCCTCCGCACCAAAAGGATCGATCCGCATGCCACGCACCCCCACCGTGTCCTGGTGCACTTCCCACAGCAACACCGATCCATCTGGCTGGGTAGGCTGGCAAATCGCAACCAGATTGTCCCGTCCGGGATGGACCGTTTGCCGTAACCAGGGCCACCCTTGCCGATCGACGAAATCCTGCAAGAAGCTCGTAAGCGCAGCCTCTCCCCCCTGCTCCGCTGTCCCAAACGCCGGATTCACGCTGGGAATGCGGATTAAGTTTTGCAGTAAAGTCTTGACTTCCAACGACATATGGGCAGATGAGAACTTACCCATCGACAGCCCAATGGATTGGCTTCGCTGGGATTTTCGATCACGCGGCAGGTAAAAACTTACCTGCCGCTCGCCTTACTCGCACCCGGCTGCATCGGCCAAATTGGGAACTACTAAATTTTTTTCCGGACCGTGAGAGATAATTGCCTAATCAGACCCGCCTCGCTACAGTAGCATTTGTGTAGGATACCAACATTACTTTCCCTCTGAGGGTTGCTGCCCCACCCATGGAGGTTTTTTTATGCGCCGGTTACTCGATGGGCAACAGCTGCCCATCTCCCCCCATCTCCCCCCACCTCTACCCCAAAATGGACCCATGTCCCAAAACACCCTGGATGGTGCCACCGTAAATCAAGTTTTACAAAACTTCGCCGACCCGGAAACAGGGCGCAGTCTCACTCAGATGGAGCAGGTGCTCGACGTGAAGATCGAGGGCCACGGGCTACACGTCAAAATTGGGCTCACCAGCTATGCATCCCCTTTGTGGGATGTTACCCGCGACAAGCTCCAGCAACAACTGAGCGATCAGCTCCCCGGTACACCTACAGTCACGGTGGAGGTCGTTCCCCTGCAGCGCCCCGCGGAACCTCTCGGAGGAATCGGCCTAAAGGTGAAGAGCGTAATTGCAGTTGGCTCTGGCAAGGGGGGAGTGGGCAAAAGCACCGTAGCCGCATCGCTGGCGATCGGACTCCAGCAAGCCGGTTGTCAGGTGGGCTTGATGGATGCGGACGTTTATGGCCCCAGCATTCCCCACCTCTTGGGCGTGAACGAAAAACCCACGGCATCAGAGCAGCGCCTGCAGCCGGTCAGCGCCGCGGGCCTGAAGCTCATGAGCATGGGATTTCTGGTCCCGCCCGAGGAAGCCGTCGTCTGGCGAGGCCCCATGCTCCACGGAGCCATCACACAATTTCTGCGGGACACGGACTGGGGTGAGTTGGATTACCTGATTATCGATATGCCGCCCGGGACGGGAGACATCGCCCTCACACTTTCCCAGCTGTTGCCTTTGACCGGGGCGGTGGTGGTCTGCACCCCGCAAGATGTGGCCCTGCTGGATGCAGTCAAGGCAGTCGCCATGTTCCGCAAAGTAAATATTCCCGTGTTAGGCATGGTGGAGAACATGAGCTACTTCCTCTGCCCTGATAACGGCCAGCGGTACGACATTTTCGGCTCCGGGGGTGCCCGCAAGAAGTCCCAGGAGCTGGATGTCCCGTTCTTGGGCGAAGTACCTCTCCAAATAGCCATCCGAGAGCGCGGCGATGCGGGTGAGACAACCGGAAATTACACCGATACCACGTCCGCGCCCTATTTCCACAGCATCTGCGTGAACCTGGTCCAAAATATCGCCGACCAGAAGGTCTCCGAGCCACCACTGCCCAGCTTGACCGTGCTGTAGCAGGCAGGAACCTCTGTGAGCCGTGGAGAGCATTTCCTCAAAATACGTCTTCCTGGAGCTTGTTTGCCGAGAATTTTGAACCACGACGAAACAACGGAAACAACGAATAGCATCTCACATTTCTCCCGTTGATCGCCGCACAGCGCGCAGTCACCCTAAATTACCAACATGAGGGGAGAAAGCGCAAACAGGAGGCCGCCCTGCCTTAGCAGAGCGGCCCCATGCAGCTTTCAGTCCGGCGGAGATACCCGCCAGT
>CAMYJY010000120.1 GCA_947258835.1 uncultured Pirellulales bacterium | reverse complement strand
ATCAAAAAGTGGCAGGGACCCCAAGGAATCCACACCAACCATGCTGACTAATGCCACCCAGCCCGAAGTCCAGCGGAACGCGCTGGTCCTCCAGGGGCAACCACTGTCCCTGGACGCCTACGCCGCCGCGGTTGCGCAGCGCCGCCAGGTAGCAATCTCCGACGACCAGCAGCTGGCCACAAAAATGCAAGCCGCGGTGGACTTGGTCGCCAGCGCCGTACAGGAAGGCCGGCCGATCTATGGTGTGACCACCGGGTTTGGTGGCATGGTCGACCAGCCCGTGCCAGCCGAGCAGGCCTCGGCCTTGCAAAACAATCTCATTTCTTTTCTCGCCGCCGGGGCCGGCAATCCGCTGGATCCGCGCCACACGCGGGGCGCCATGCTGCTGCGGGCCAACGTGCTGCTCCAAGGCTGTTCGGGCGTGCGGCTGGAGCTGGTCCAGCGGCTGGTGCAATTTTTAAATGCCGACGCCACACCCGTGGTCCGCGAGTTGGGCTCCATCGGAGCCAGCGGCGACCTGATCCCGCTAGCCACCCTGGCCCGGGCCATTACCGGTCAATCGGAGTTTGTCCAAGTCCAGCTCGGCGACCGCTGCCTGGGCGGCCGCGAAGTTCTGCGAGAGCTTAACCTAGAGCCGATCAAGCTACTGCCGAAGGAGGGCCTGGGTCTGGTCAACGGCACCTCCTTCTCCGCGGCCGTGGCCGCCAACGTGACGGTGGAGGCCCGCACCCTACTCGCCCTCTCCCTGGCCGCGCAGTCAATGCTGCTCCGCGCACTGCTGGTGCATAGTGATCCCTTCGCGGATTTCGTGCATCAGTGCAAACCGCACCCGGGACAAGTTTGGTCCGCACAGATCATGCGCCACCTGCTGGGTGCCGGTGTCGATGACACCGCCGCCAAAAATGGCCAAGTCCAGGATCGGTATTCTCTACGCTGCCTGCCCCAATACACGGGCCCCATCGCGGAGGGCATCGCACGGATCCAGCGAACCATTGAAATTGAAATGAACGGGGTCTCCGACAACCCGCTCGTTGACACCGCCAGCGGGCAGTTTTACCAAAGCGGCAATTTTTTGGCCCAGTACGTGGGCGTGGCCATGGACGATGTGCGGCGGTGGTTCGGTCTGCTGGCCAAACACCTGGATGTGCAGATCGCCCTGCTGGTCGCGCCCGAATTCAACGGAGGCCTCAGTTCCTCGCTCCGAGGCAATGCCGACTTGCCCTTCAACATGGGCCTGAAAGGACTGCAGATTTGCGGCAACTCGATCATGCCCCTGCTCACCTGGCAGGGCAACCCGCACGTCGAACACTTCCCCACCCACGCCGAACAGTTCAACCAAAATATCAATGGCCTGGGTTGGGGCGCGGCCCATCTGGCCTGGAAGTCCGTCGAACTGTTCCAACACTACACGGCCATTGCCTTGCTGTTTGCCGTGCAGGCCCTCGACCTGAGGGCCCACCAAGTGCATGGACACTGGGATGGGCGGAGCCTGCTGGGAGAGGGGAATCGCCCCCTGTACGATGCCGTGTGCCAGGTCCTCGCCCACACGCCCTGCCGCCAGCGGCCGTTTTTGTACGACGATACCGATCGCTGGCTGGAACAGGACGTGGAAGGCTTGACGGCCGATCTCCGTGGTCCAAGCGCATTGGCCCAGGCCGTGCAACCGATCTTAAAATCTTTTGATCACTGCCTGGGGGGCCAACCATGAATATTTGCGAAGGCCTCAGCCGCACCGCGCAGTGGCTGCCCGATCAGGTCGCGGTGGTCTTTCAAGATCGTCGCTGGACTTATGCAAAAATCGACGCACTGTCCCAGGCGGCTGCCCACCACCTGCAGCAAGCGGGCCTGGCCCGCGGTGACCGTGTGGCCCTCATGCTCCCCAATGCCCCCTGCTTTATCGTTTGGTATTACGCCGTCCTCCGCCTGGGAGCCATCGCGGTTTCCGTGAGCACCCGGCTGGCCGCCACGGAAGTGCGTTATACCGTGAGCGATTGCCAGGCCCGGGCCATCATCACCGACCCCGCCTCGTTGGAGTCTCTCCGGGAACATTTGCCGAGCGAGTTGACAACGCGCGTGAGCACATCCCTGACCGGTGCAGACGCCAATGGCCAGCCGCTGGTAGCCGACACCGATCAGCCCACCAGCTGGGTCGATGCCGAACCCGACGAGGCGGCGCTGATCCTCTACACGTCCGGCACCACCGGTTTTGCCAAAGGTGCCACGCTGTCCCACAACAACGTCCGCACCAACGTCTGCGCGTTCAATCACCTGTGCGGCATGCAGGCCCACGATCGCCTGCTGCTGGCCGTGCCCCTGTTTCATTGCTTTGGCCAAAACGCCTTGCTGAACTCGGCCTTCAACGTCGGTGCCACCTTGGTGCTGCAAGAAAAATTTGACCTCAATGAAACCAAGCACTTAATCGCCGAGCAACAAGTCACGCAGCTCTACGGCGTACCGATGATGTTTCAGCTGCTGCTGGACAGCTGCCAACCGGCCGACCTGGCCACGGTCAACTACTGTTTCTCCGCCGCGGCCAAACTGCCCATCCAGATCGCCCACAGCTGGCAAGAAAAGTTCGGCCTGCCCATCCACGAAGGCTATGGTCTCACCGAGACCTCCCCCTTTGCCAGCTACAACCATCGACTGCGATTTGTGCCGGGATCGATTGGCACGCCCATCGATGGGGTGGAAATGAAAATTGTTGATACCACCACCGGCGAGGACTGTGCCCCCGGCGAATTGGGAGAGATCGCCATCCGCGGTCCCAATGTGATGCTCGGTTACTGGAACCGACCGGAAGAGTCCGCGGCAGCCCTGCGCGACGGCTGGTTTCTCTCCGGCGACATCGGTCGCCAAGACGAGGACGGCTTTTTCTACTTGGTGGATCGCGTCAAGGACATGATTTCCATCGGCGGCATGAAGGTTTTTCCTGCGGAAGTGGAACGCCTGCTGCAAGATCACCCCGGCATCGCCGAAGTGGCCGTGGTGGGTGTGCCCGATCCGATTTTTGGCGAACAAGTAGTCGCTTGTGTGGTGGCTACGGCATCCACCACCGCCGACCAGCAGCTCCAGGCGTCCATCAGCCAGTACGCCCACAAACATCTGGGACACTATAAGTTGCCGCGGCAGATATTGCTGATGGATGAGCTGCCCCGCAACCCATCGGGAAAAATCCTAAAAACGCAGCTCCGCGAACTGGTCCTCGCACGGGCAACACCTGCCGATACGGCAAACCCGAGCCCGGCAGCCAACGTGCGACCGCCCAGCCTCCAAGAATTGCTGGCCAATTGCCACGCAGCAGAACGCCTCCGCGTGACCACCCGATTTCTCCAACAGCTGGTGCAGGAGATTAGCCCAGGCGAAGCACTACTGGATCCGCACACGCGGCTGATGGCAGCCGGTCTGGATTCGCTGATGTTGGTCGACCTGAGCACCCAACTGGGCGTGGAGTTGGGACAGCCTGTGTCGGCCACGCTGGTGTTTGATTACCCAGCCATCGCGGATCTGGCCGAATATTTGGTGCAGCAATTTTATCCGTCGGCTAGCGAGTCTTCGTCCCCAACACACCTAGAGGCCCCCCCTGACCTGCGGACGGAAATCGCCAACATGTCGGCAGCAGAAGTACTGGAAGAGTTGCAAAAAGAAGTTGAGTAGTTGTAAATTTGGCCAATGAAGCCGACCCGGGCAAAGTACTAGCTGCCAAAAACGTTGATTCCCGGGCGGCTTATTGGCCCGGGCCCTGGCGGGAACGGACGGGAATTTGGAAGTGGAAGTACTGAAAATTGAGTAAACAGCCCACATGCTTGCTCGGGTGGCACCCAAGGCTGGTAACAATTTATCCCAGAAGAAAAGGAGCAAGTTTGCACCAGGCTCTCCGCTGGATTCCCGCCGCTCTCCTGCGTCATTCCCGCATTACTCCACGTCATTCCCGCGCAGGCGGGAATCTAGATCACTGGCACTGCTACTGGATTCCCGCCTGCGCGGGAATGACGGAAAGGATGCGGGAATGACGGCAAGGATGCGGGAATGACGGAGAAGTAGCAGGCAGAGCAATTCACCTGTCCCTGCTCAGCAGACAAAAAATGCCCACTGCCTGCTCCACAAAATCGTTACCTGCGTTGGGTGCCACCCAAAAAAATTTATTCGACAAGGCCGCCACATAGCAAACGTGTTTTCACATTGAGTAAAAAACTCAAACTGAAAACAGGGACTCCATGAAGCCGGTAAAGCCCGAGAAAACAGCCCCCGTTTCCGCACCGCGGCGGCTCACAACGAAACTTGGTTGAGACGCGGATGGAGTGAGCTTTTCCGGCCCAAACCGGCCAGCACTCGGGATACCTGTTTTCACTTTAATTAAAAAAAACATCACCTGCCATGACCTCAGATTCCAAACCCTTATCACCCAACCAACAGGCCTTGCTCAAAATCCGCCAGCTGAAACAGCAGCTGGAAGAGGCTCAGTTTGCATCCCTCGCCCCCATCGCCGTGGTGTCCATGGCCTGTCGCTTTCCGCGGCGCTCCACCACCCCCGAATTGTTTTGGGAATCCCTGCTCCAGCAAACCGATGAAATCAGCGAAATCCCGACCGATCGCTGGGATCTCGACGCTTTTCACGACGACGATCCGGATGTGCCCGGAAAAATGTATGCCCGGCAAGGTGCGTTCCTGGAAGACCTGGACCAAATGGATCCCGAGTTTTTTGGAATCTCTCCCCGGGAGGCCACCTGGGTCGATCCGCAACAACGCCTGTTGCTGGAAGTGGGCTGGGAAGCCCTCGAGCGTGCCGGCTGGACGCCAGCGCAAATCGGCGACCACACAGGCATCTTTGTCGGCTGGATGCACAACGACTACCAAAACGAAAGTAGCGATTCGTTTCTGAATCTCAATCCGTACATCGCCACCGGCGCGGCCGGCAGTTTTTTATGCGGCCGGCTGGCCTACTATCTGGGCCTGCAGGGCCCCAGCGTGGCGGTCGACACGGCCTGCTCCTCATCCCTGGTCGCTTTGCACCTAGCCATCCAAAGCCTGCAGCGGGGTGATTGCCAGCGGGCCCTGGTTGGCGCGGTGAACGCGATTTGTTCGCCCACAACCAATATCCTCACGTGCAAACTGCAGGCCCTTTCACCGCGGGGACATTCGCGGGCCTTTGACGCAGCCGCCGACGGCTATGTCCGCGGTGAGGGCTGTGGTGTGGTCACACTCCGCCGGCTGGACGACGCGGAACGAGACGGCGATTCCATCTTGGGAATCATTCGCGGCTCGGCCGTCGGCCACAATGGTTTTAGTAGCGGACTCACGGCCCCAAATCCGCAGGCTCAAGAAAAAGTTATTCGTCAGGCGATCGACCAAGCAGGTTTTCAGCCCGAACAGATCGCCTACCTGGAAGCGCACGGCACGGGTACGGAGCTCGGGGATCCGCTGGAGATGCAAGCGGCCGCCGCCGCACTCTCCGGAAAGCGCACCCAACCCCTGCTGGTGGGGTCGGTGAAAACCAACATTGGCCACTTGGAAGCAGCCGCCGGCATGGCCGGACTGATCAAGGTCCTCCTGGCCATGCAGCACAACCAAATCGCCGGACAACTCAATTTTGTTGACCCCAATCCACACATTCCCTGGGATCGCATCCCAGTGCAAGTGCTGACGGAGGCCACCGACTGGCCCGATCCCACGCGTAAAATCGCCGGCATCAGCGCTTTTGGGATGAGCGGTACGAATGCGCATCTGGTTGTCGAAGCGCCGGCACACAAACCGCACGCGCCCGCTCCCCCACCGGCCCCCCAACTGCTCGTGGTCAGCGGCAGGCACGAAGAGGCGCTGCAGCAGCTGACAGCCGACTACGCCACAACCATCGCCCACCAAAAACTCGATCTGGCGGACGTTAGCTTCACGACCACAGTCGGTCGCAGCCACTTCCCACATCGCTGCGCGGTGGTCGCCAGTACCCCGCCAGAAGCCGTCGAAAAACTGCAGGCCGCTTCCCGCGGGCAGGCCACCGTGGCCGCCCAAGGCACCACCCGTGTGGCCTGGCAATTTACGGGACAGGGTTCTCAATTTCCCGGCATGGGTCAGCGGCTGTATGCCACAGAAACCACCTTCCGCCAAGCCATCCAGCATTGCGATCAGCTGCTCCAGAAATGGCGAGGCGAATCGCTAGTTGATGTGTTGTTTGCCGCAGACGAGCAGATCCACCACACCCACTGGACCCAGCCAGCAATCTTTGCCGTACAGATGGGACTGGTGCAGCTCCTGCAAAGCTGGGGCCTGCAGCCCGACCTGGTATTCGGCCATAGCGTGGGACAATATGCGGCCGCCTGCACCGCGGGCATCATGTCCTGGGAAGACGGTTTGCGGTTGATCAGCGAACGCGGCCGACTGATCGGCGAGCTACCCGCAGGCGGTAGCATGTTGGCCGTGTTTGCGCCGGTCAGTCAGCTCCAAGCAGAACTAGAGGCCAGCGCGGGTGGCGGCTTTTGACCAGCGACTGGCAGATCGGGGCATTCGCACCAAACCCCTGGTCACATCGCATGCCTTCCATTCAGCGCTGATGGATCCGGTGCTCGAACCATTCCGCAAGCTAGCCGATGAAGTGCCATATGAAACCGCGCGGCTGCCCCTGGTCTGCAATGTCACCGGCCAGGTGCTTCCCGCGGACGCCCAACTGGATGGCACCTACTGGGCCGACCACATCCGCCAGCCGGTGCAGTATGCCGACAGCGTCCGGGCAGTTGCCGCGGATGCCTGCGACGTGATCCTGGAGCTGGGCCCCCAAGAGACCCTCACGCGGATGGCCGCAGCCGTGTGGCAGGGCCCGACACTCATAAGTTGCCTCCGCCGCGACGTGGACGATCGCGAGTCCCTGCTGGAGGCGGTGGGCAGCCTCTACGAACAAGGGGTCGATCCGGATTTCCGCGGCCTGGCTGCCGGGAAGCAGCGACGAATCGTGCCACTGCCCACCTACCCCTTCCAGCGGCGGCGGTTTTGGGGCCCGGACAAACCGCGCGCCTTTCACGCGGAATACCACACCGCCCATCCCTTGCTGGGCAGCAAGCTGCCGCTGGCCGGGCTGGAAAGCGAAACCCGTTTTGAGAGCTTTGTGGATGTGGACAGTCCCACTTGGCTGCCCGACCACGAAGTGATGGACGGCATTGTGCTCCCGGGTGCGGCCTACGTGGAACTGGCACTGGCCGCCGCCGGGGAGGGAGAGACTGCCGCGGAAATCGCCTTCCACCAGCCGCTACGCTTAACCTCTCGCACCGCGCTGCAAACGGTGATCAAAGGCGGTGCCGAAGACCAGCGGACGATCGAGACCTGGTCGGCCCCGGCCCACAGCGAGCAATGGACCCGCAATTTTTCGGCGCGACTGATAGCCGCCAGCGACGACCGACCGGCCAGCATCGATCGCGAACAGATTGCCTCCGCCTGCTCGGAGCACGTGGATACGCAAGAATTTTATGCCCGCCTGCGGGAACTGGGGCTGAACTACGGCCCCCACTTTCAAACCGTCCGCGAACTGCGGACCTCCGATACTGAAGTTTTTAGTCACCTGCAAACAGACCATGACGTCCGCGGTTATCAAGTCCCCCCCACCTTACTGGATGGTGCTTTGCATTCGCTCGCTGTGGGACTGCTGCAGCAAGATGATGAACATCTCTTTTTGCCGGTCGGCATCGGCCAGGTGCGGAGTTTTCAGTCCGTAGCGGACGAAGTCTGGTGCCACGCCCGCTGGAAACAAACCGACGGCCCGCTCCGCACCGCGGACCTGGTGCTTTGTGACCAACATGGTCAAATCGTTTTGCAACTGAATGATTTGCAGGTGCAGCAGGTCCCGGTGGCCACACTCCGCCAAATGAGTGGCGGCAGTGGCCACAACCGTCTGGCCTGTGAGATGACCTGGCAACCTTTTCGGCTGACCGGCTCACCGGTGCAAAATACGCGGTGGCTGCTGGTTCGCCAGGCCGATACTGCCCTCTCCACGGAAGTACGCGATGCCCTGGCGACGAGGGGAAATGAAGTCGTCGAGGTCCTGCTGCAGCACGAGGCCCCATTCGCGGCAGATCCTGCACAAACAGGTCGGTATGTGATGTGCGGTGAGTCCGCGGAGAACTGGCAGCAGCTGTTGCAGACCCCAGGGGCCGAGTACCAGGGGATTCTCTGGTGGCTGGATCACCACGGCAGCGACAACCAATCCGACACCCGCACGCATTGCAGCGGTCTGTTGCATTTCGTCCAGGCCCTGCACGCACGCGGTCAGCGGAGCATCGCCTGCGGCCTGCAATTGGTCACCGTGGATGCGCTGGCCAGTGACCTGGACCACGACACCACCCCCGTCAATCCACGGCAAACGCAGTACTGGGGACTGGGCCGCGTGATCGGGGCCGAACAACCGGAGTTCCGCTGCCGGCTGATTGATGTCTGCAGCGGCGCAGGGCGGCAGGGCCGCCAACCAATGCGAGCTACCGCTCGGAAGACATCTGACCGCTCCCGTTGGTCGCTGGAATCCATTCAGGCTGCAGAGAATCTCACCGCTGGCTGTGCAGAGACCGCTGCGGCAGTGGTCGATATTTTGCTGACGGAAACACGCGATAGCCAGCTGTTGATTCGCGACGGTCAGTTGTTCACCGCACGTCTCCGCCGCGCTACCCTGAAAAACAACCAGCCCACAACTTTCGAGGCCAACGGCTGCTATTTGGTGACCGGCGGCCTGGGCCAACTGGGACGCGAAGTCGCCAGCTGGCTGGCCGAGCGGGGGGCGCGGCAACTGGTGCTCGTCTCGCGGCGCACCCCAGATGCCGCCACGCAGGCCTGGCTGGATACATTTACTACCGATTGCGAAGTGATCGTGCACGCAGCGGACGTCACGGTACGCGAAGACGTACAACAACTCTTTGCCCGTTTTGGCAACGACTGGCGGCCGCTGGCCGGCGTGGTGCACGCGGCGGGTGTGCTGGATGACGGCCTGCTGGACTCGCAAAACTGGCCCCGCTTTGCCCCGGTCTTGGCCCCCAAAATATCCGCCGCCCAGTTGCTGCACGAATTCACGTCGGAGTTGGAACTGGATCTGTTTGTGCTGTACTCCTCCGCCTCCTCGATCCTGGGTTCTCCGGGCCAAAGCAACTACGCCACGGGAAATGCCTTTTTGGACGGCCTGGCCTGGCAACGCCGACAGCAGGGTTTGCCCGCCCTCAGCATCAACTGGGGACCTTGGTCGGTAGGCATGGCGGCTGACGAAAAACTGGTCAAGCGGCTGGCGCTGCAGGGCATCAGGCCGCTGGAAGTTGCCGCAGCCCATCAGGTGATGGAACAACTGCTGGCCGAGGATGTGGTGCAGGCCACCGTGATGGACGCCGATTGGCGACGTTTGCGGATGGGAGTGGGTAGCGAGACGCCGCCGCTGCTGGCCCTGTTGGCGGGATCCAAACAAAAATCCCGCGCCGCCGATTCCGCCCTCGTGAACAAGTTGCGAAAGCTACCGGCCAGCGAACAACGCGCGCTCTTAGTAGATACCTTCCGGCAAACGCTGCAAGGCATTTTATCCACGCCCGAATTGCCGGAAACGTCGCGGCCCTTAATCGAAATGGGACTCGATTCCTTGATGGCCGTCGAATTCGGCACGGCACTGCAAGAAATGCTGGGCGATCAGTTTGATGTGGGACCGGCCATGCTTTTTGATCACCCCACGATTGATGCCATCTCCGATCACGTGTTGCAACTGGTGCTGGCGGACGCGCCCGGCCAGGCCGAACCCAGTCCGGCGGTTGCTGCCAATGCATCCACGGCATCTGTCACCCCGATGCGGCAGGACGTGGCCATCATCGGCATGGGTTGCCGCTTCCCGGGTGCCAAGAATATCGATGAATTTTGGCACAACCTCATCGATGGCGTGGACTCGGTACGAGAAATTCCTTCCGATCGCTGGGACATCGAGCGGTTTTATAGCGCGCAGCCCGAGCCAGGTAAGATGGTCACGCGGGAAGGCGGCTTCCTGGAAGACATCGGCGATTTTGACGCGGCCTTTTTTAACATCTCCGCCCAAGAGGCCTGTTGGATCGATCCCCAACATCGGCTGCTCCTGGAAAACAGTTATCACGCCTTGGAGCATGCGGGGATTCCCGTGCAACCCCTGCGAGATCCCAACGTGGGAGTCTTTATGGGCATCATGGGCCAGGACTATGCCTTCCTGCCCACGCTGGATGATCAGGATGTGATTCAAGGGTTTCAAGGAGCGGGGCTGTCACATAGCGCCGGCGTGGGGCGCATCAGTTATTTGTTTGGTTTTGAGGGCCCTTGTGTGGCCCTCGACACGGCCAGTAGCAGTTCCCTGGTGGCCGTGTTCCAGGCGGTCCGCAGCTTGCAGGAGGGCAATTGCAATCTGGCTTTGGCGGGCGGCGTGAATGCGATTCTGGCACCGGTCAATTCCCTGCTCATGTCTCAAGCCGGCCTGTTGGCAGCCGATGGTCGCTGTCGCTCCTTCTCCGCCGAGGCCCAGGGTTTTGGGCGCGGCGAGGGTTGTGGTGTGGTGGTTCTCAAACGCCTGGACGATGCCCAGCGGGATGGGGATCGCGTGCTGGCCGTGGTCCGCGGGGGTGCGGTAGTGCACAATGGCACCAGCGGCGGCCTGACGGCCCCCAGCAGTCGGGCCCAAACGCGAGTCATCCAGCAGGCGCTGCAAAACGCGGGGCTGGCCCCCTCGCAGGTCCAGTATCTGGAAGCCCATGGGACCGGAACCGAATACGGAGATCCGCTGGAGTTGGGCGCCGCGGCGGCAGCTTATGGCAAGGGCCGCCAGCAACCACTCCTGGTCGGTTCGGTAAAAGCCAATATCAGTCACCTGGAAGCGGCCGGCGGAATTTCCGGGCTGATCAAAACGGTGCTCTGCCTGCAGCAGGGAGTTATTCCAGGACAGATTCATTTCGATAATCCCAGCCCCCATATTCCGTGGCAGCGCTTGCCCATCCAGATGGTTACCGCAGCGACACCCTGGCCGAAAACCACGGAACGCCTGGCTGGCGTCACGGCCCTGGGACTGGTAGGCACCAATGCCCACATCATCCTGGGCGGCGGAGGCGACAGTGCCACCAACAACCAACGCGAGGGCGGCAAGGCCGCCAACCAACGCGAGGGCGGCAAGGCCGCCAACCAATGCGAGCTGCCGCTCGGAGAGCAGTTGCCCGCTCCCGTTGGTCGCTCCACTGCCGAACAGGATCAAGACATCTCCTCGTCCGCTGTCGACACGGCAGCGCCGCAACCCGCGAACGCTGGAACAGCGCATCTGCTGGTGCTCAGTGCCCGCAACAAAAATGCCTTGCAAGAAATGGCGTCCGATTACGAGCGTTTTTTGGCGAACAATCCGGATATCAATTTGGCAGACATGTGTTTTACCGCCGGCAGTGGCCGCCAGCACTTCGAACATCGACTGGCCTTAAATTGTCGATCCGCGGAGGAAGCCCAGCATGCCCTCCACCAGTGGCAAGCAGGTGCCCACGTAGCCACCAATGGCCAAGCTCCCACGGCTGGCGACGAGTGGCCCGCCGGTCGCGTCGTGCAGGGCTCTGCCAAATCCCCCCCACGACTGGCCTGGCTGTTTTACGATGACGATGCCGAGGGCGCCGCGGAAGCCGTGCGCGGTTTGTTTCAAGCCGAGCCTGCAGTGCGGGAACTATTCCAGGCGTTCGACCAGCGACTCACCGAGCACCTCCGAGAAACGGGCCAAACCGCGTGGAGCTTGTGGGAGTGGTTGTCCGCAGAAACCACCGCAGCGAGCCCGCTGCTGCCCTACCTCTGGCAAGCAGCGCTGGCCAAGCTGTGGCAGGCCTGGGAGATCCCGGTGGACGCAGTGCTCGGTGTCGGCGTGGGACAATTGACCGCATCCTGCGTGGCGGGCGGGCTGGATTTTGGCGACGCCCTGGTATTGGCCTGGGAGCAAGCCCGTGTGCGGACCGGCCAGTCGACAGACCCGGAGGCCTTCGAAAAACTGGCCGATCGATTCAATTACTACCCGCCGAATCTGCCGCTGGTCTGTAGTTTATCCGGCGAGATTGTGCCGGTGCACCGCTCGCTGGGCGGTAGCTACTGGCGAGAACACTTAGCCGCCGCACCCAAATTGCAGGAATCGCTCGGCACCTTGGCCGGCCTGGATTGCGATCTGGTATTGCACACGGGGTCACCGCTAGCAACGACGGCAGACCCGGACTCGCGGCAAACCGCATTCTTCGCCAGCGACCAAGTTCTCCATATCCCTGCCGACAAATCGTTGCTAGATTCGTCACTGCAACTGCTGGGGCGTCTGTATGTGCACGGCATCCAGCCCAACTTTCGCGAACTTTATCGCTTCCACGCCCCCCAGCGGATCGCTTTGCCGGTCTATCCCTTTCAAAAGCAGCGGTACTGGATTACCGAGATCTCGCAATTTATGGAACATCCCGCCTTACCATTACCCGAGGCCCCTGCCGAATGATTGGTTCTGCTGAAACACATTACGATGTCGCGATTCTGGGGGGAGGCCTGGCCGGACTGACGCTGGCCAGGCAGCTGTTGCTGAAACACCCGTCGCTGCAAATCGCGGTGCTGGAAAAGCGGCGTTTTCCGGTGGCGGAAACGGCCCATAAAGTCGGTGAGTCGACCGTGGAAATCGGCGCGCACTATTTTGGCGAGCAACTGCAGCTAAAAAAACACCTCACCGATCAGCAATTGCCCAAATTCGGTCTGCGATTTTTCTTCAAGGACGCCTGGCAATCCTTGGCCGAAGGCACGGAAGTGGGCGGGAGCGAATTTTTTGCCGCGCCGAGCTATCAGGTGGACCGCGGCCGCTTGGAAAACCACCTTACCGAGACCGGTAAGGAACTGGGTGCGCGGGTGATTGATGGCGCGCGGGTGCGGCAAATTCAGCTGGACTCCTCGGAAAATGGCCAGCGGGATACCCAGCATCACGTTGTCTACGCTCAAGATGGCCAAGAGCACGCGCTCCGCGCGCGGTGGCTGGTCGACGCCAGCGGTCGGGCCAGTTTTCTGAAGCGGAAGCTCCAACTGGAAGAAGATCTGAACCACGACATCAATGCCGTCTGGTTTCGCCTGGATGCCTCCATTCAAGTGGACACCTGGTGCGAAGATCCCCACTGGCAGTCCTTGACGGGCAAAGTACCCCGCCGCTGGCTGAGCACAAATCATCTGATGGGGGAAGGGTATTGGGTGTGGCTGATTCCACTGGCCACCGGTTCCACGAGCGTCGGCATCGTGGCAGACCCGCGGATTCATCCGCTGCAGAAGTTGAATCGCATGGACAAAGTCATGGCCTGGCTGGAGGAGCATGAACCCCAGTGCGCGGAGAGTATTGCTCACCAGCAGGACAAGCTGCAGGACTTTTTGGCGATCAAGAAAATGTCACGCGGTTCGCGGCAGGTATTTTCTGTCGACCGGTGGGGGCTCGTGGGCGAAGCGGCCGCGTTTTTGGATCCGTTTTATTCACCCGGCAGCGACTTCATTGCCATTGGCAATACCATGGTGGGCAAATTGATCGAGGAAGATTTGGCCGGTCGCTCGATCACGCAGCTGGCACCCACTTTGCAAAGTGTGTTTTTGACGCTGTTCCAAAACAACCTGCTGACGTATCGTGACCAGTACCCGCTGTTTGGCAATCCACGGATCATGGCCTTGAAATTTGTGTGGGACTATGCGGTCTACTGGGGCTTTCCGGCGCTGCTGTACTTCCAGGAAAAATTGACCGACGTGGGTTTTATCCAGTCGCTGGCAGGCGGCATCGAGGAGATCCGCGAGATGAATCAAAAAATGCAACAATTCTTCCGCGCCTGGTACGCCGTCGATCCGCATGTCCATGCCAGCTCGGCGTTCGTCGATCAGAACGAAGTCGAGATCATGACGCGGTTGAATGCGGAGTTGCAGGAACCGCTGGAGGACGCGGCGCTGCAGGCCCGCTTTAGGGACAATGTGGATCTGCTGCGGGACTTGATGCTGGAAATCACCCAACGTGTGCAACAGCGTCAGCCTCAACTCACAGCGGAAGTGTCGACGCAGGGAGCACCTGCCCATCGTTTGGATCATGTTTTCGAAGCCCTTAATATTTAGTCTCTCTCATGCAGCAAATAAAAGAACAGCAAGACATCGTTATTTTGGGTGGCGGATTGGCCGGATTATCCTGTGCGTTGCAGTGCCGTCAGCAGTTGCCCCAGGCCACGATTACCGTGCTGGAAAAACGCCATCATCCCGTGCCCGAAGCGGCCTTCAAGGTAGGCGAGTCCACCGTGGAAGTGGCCGCGCATTACTTTGCCAATGTGCTGGGACTGAAACAGCACATCCTCGAGCAGCAGCTGCCCAAGCTGGGCCTGCGGTTTTTCTTTCCGGCCGGCGATAATTCGCGGATCGAAACGCGGCGGGAACTGGGCGGCAAACGTTAAGAACTACCCGTGGGTGTTCCTCTCCTACGGCGCCGGCGGCATCATCTTCCCGATCCTGGGCGGGTGGCTCGGTGACCTCGGTAACTTCCCGCTGGCTGGTGGATGCCAGTGGCCGCCGCGCATTTATAAAACGCCAGCTGGGCCTGCAAAAGTCTTCGCCCCATCAGGCCAGCGCCGCCTGGTTCCGCTTCAGCAAGTGGATCAAGATTGACCAGTGGTGCGACGACCCGGCCTGGCAGGAAGGCCACGCGGGCAAGACCGCCCGCTGGTACAGCACCAATCACCTGATGGGACAAGGGTACTGGGTATGGCTGATACCGCTGGCTTCCGGCTCGACGAGCATGGGCATCGTGGCAGCGGAGGAGTTTCATTCGCTGAGCGATTTCAACTCTTTCGAAAAAGCGTTGGCGTGGCTAGAAAAACACGAGCCGCAGTGTGCCCAGGCGGTGCGAGAAAACAGCGACCAGCTACAGGATTTTCGCGCGATCAAGCGCTATTCGGTGGAATGCGAACGGGTATTTTCGGGGGACCGCTGGGGCATTACCGGGGAGGCCGGATTTTTTCATGATCCGTTTTATTCGCCGGGCAGTGACTTCATCGCTTTTGCCAATACTTTCCTCACCGAATTGATTCGCCGCGATCTTACCGGCCACGGCTTTCGCCTGCGGGCCTTTTCTTACGACCGCATTTACAAGCGGTTCTTTTACGGCACGCTGCAGGCCTATCAGGACCAGTATCGCATGTTTGGCAATCCCACCGTGATGCCGGTAAAAATTCTCTGGGATTATTTGATGTACTGGTCCATCACCGGTTTCATTTTCATGCAAGATCGGCTCTGCGAGCAAAGCATGTATGTGCGCAATCTCAGCCGCCTCTCGCGGCTGGGCAAAGTCAATCATTTCATGCAGGATTTCTTTCGCCAGTGGCACGAACAAACCAAAGACGTACCGGCCACGGGCGCGATCAACATCTCTGAGATGCCGATCATTCGCGAAATGAACCAGCGTCTGCAGGAAGACCTGCAGGGTCGTGCGTTTTTCCAGCGGTTTGCCGCCAATCTAGCACAACTGGAAAATCTTGGTTGCGAGATTGTCGCGCACTCGGGCCTGTCCCTGAGCGTGCCCTGGGGGCGTTCGCAAAGCATGCTGGTCCGGCAAGACGCCTTTGCGCACGTGTTTGATTCTTGGCAAGAACTCGAGCCCGTGTCACTGGCCGAAACGGTCTGAGACTGGGTATTTCTTCGTCAAGGCCTGGTCCAACGTTTTGTTCGGCAGAATCGGTGCGGATTGCCCCTGGTCACTTCGCTTCGGAGGCCACAATAATTACTCGTGAGTGCTCCGGTAATTTTACAGCGGGATCGAGCGGACGAATCACGCCGTTCTCGACGATGCCCTCGACAGCAAGGGGCTGACGTGCCGTGTGGCGTAGCTGTGCTTCGACCGACGCTGGTTGAGCGTCCGGGGGCAACTCGGGTGGTGCCAAAGGCGGTTCAGCGGCAATTTGCTCATCGCGTGCCTGACGTTCTGGGCTGCGCGAGTCAAATCCGGCAGTAGTCATCGGGCATTCCCCTAGTAAGCGGTGATTACAAAAATAGGTATCTCGCCCAGCTCGCCAAAAATATCCGGGATTTCGCTGCCCTCGCGGTCGTACCGCCAGATAACCCAAATTCGGCGGCCGGAAGGTATTTCTGCGTACATTTGGAACGAGCCATCGCTGCGTTCTTCAAGGCTGAATACGCGGTCAAATGACGCTTCGACCTCCTCCGGCGATAGGGCGTGGGCGTCAA
>CAMYJY010000119.1 GCA_947258835.1 uncultured Pirellulales bacterium | reverse complement strand
AAAAATGTCTTCGTGGAGGGCAGCGCGGAGGGAAAGACAGTAGGAAGGTCAAGAGAGGTAAGATTTTAGTGGATAGGTAGTCTTGGTCAACTCCAGTGATCTGCCCAGGCCCGGGAGGGGTGCATTTCGCACTTTGCAAGAATCTTGTAATAGAGGAGAGTATGCTATCAGGAATTGACGTGGCAGGGGGACGTAAGAATTGAATTTAGGAGGTTTAGCTATGGATAGCGAACTAAAAACCAGGCTTTCGGGGATCGTGCGTCAGCTGGCCGAGCAGGAGCAGCAGCGTTTGCGAGCAGCAGGAACATTTGTCGAGTTGGAGGAGCTAGCGTGCGAAATCGGGGACGAAGTCACTCGTCAGCTGATGAGTGGCCAGCTGTCCGAGAGAGGTCATGAAATGGCTGATGGAGGATCGCAGGCGTGTCCCGATTGTGATCAGTCGTGCCCCAGTAGCCGGGCCCATCACCGCCAGCTGGAAAGCTCGCGTGGCGAGATCGAATACTTTGATCCCGCCTATGATTGTCTCGTCTGTCGGCGGGCTTTTTTTCCCGGTAGCCGGATCGATCGGTTTGTCCGCTCGTGCTACGGTGACTCCGAAGTTGACCGAGAAGATCGTGTGGGCGGGGAGTAATCTGGGCAGCTACACCATGGCGGAAGAAGGCGTCTTGCAATTGGCGGAACAACAAGTCACGGCCACGCGGATTCGCAGGCAAGTGAATGAAGTTGGCGAAGCGCGTGTTGCTGAACGAGATCAGGCGATCGCAGAACTGCAGTCACTGGATTTGCCTGTTCGTCGTCAGGGTTTCGAGCATCGGGAGGCTCCTGAAGTGGCCGTGGTGATGATGGATGGGGGCCGTTATCAACGCCGTGATCATTTTGCTGCACGCGGTGAAACCAAGGTGAAAAAGCAGCAAGAATTGAAAACCCATTGGCGAGAAACGAAAGTGGGATGTTTGCTTTCGATGACCAGCGAGGTTCATGGCGAAGACCCGTGTCCTGAAATTCCTGATTCGTTTGTTCACGCATCGGCAGTGCAGGAAATCGCCAAAACCTCGGAAAATACAGGCTCTGATGCGGATTCCTTGGGAATACTTCCGCTGGATGACGAGGCTGGCGATACCACGGCGACTGAGGATGATGCTAGTTCATACCAACCACCGAAACTGAAGGAACGGGACGTGGTGGCCAGTAGCCAAAGTTCCCATGAGTTCGGCTGGCAGTTGGAAACGCGAGCACGCACCTTGAACTTTCCTGCTGCCGAGCGATCAGCCTTTGTTGCCGATGGCGCGCAAACGAACTGGCGCATCCAGAAAACACACTTCCCTCAAGCCACCCCTATCGCCGACCTGATACACGCGTTGTCCTATGCCTGGAAAGCGTCCAAAATCGAGGATGGGGAAGCAACCTACCAAAAATGGGCACAGCTGATTTGGCAGGGAGACGTATCGGAAGTCATTGAGCACCTGCAAACGCTCCAATCGATTCACGGTCAGGCCCCCGAAGAGACGACTTCGGACCCCCGTTATCACGTGGATCGAGCATTGACCTACTTCAGCAACAACGCCAGCCACATGAACTACCCCGACTACCGGCGGCAAGGATTGCCTATTACCAGCGCGCACATCGAATCCACTGTCAAGTTGATCAATCGAAGGATCAAAGGGAGTGAGAAATTCTGGGACCGCACTGCCAGCGAGGCCGTCCTCCAGCTGCGAGCCGACTATCTCAGCGACAGCAAACCCATGGCACGTTTCTGGCACCGATACCACGCTAACCAAACTGGATCCAACGCTTACAAGCACGCTAGCACGCCGTTACAATCCGCGTAATGCACCCATTTGGGCGAGCTCGCGGTTTGCCCTAGGCAGGACATGATTCCACGTCCTTCCCGCATTCCACGTCCTTCCCGCATTCCACGTCCTTTCCGCGAAGGCGGGAATCCAGTAGCAGACGCAGGTCGTGTAGATTCCCGCCTGCGCGGGAATGACGTAAGAGAGCGAAGGGAATGACGTAAGAGAGCGAAGGGAATGACGTAGGAGAGCGAAGGGAATGACGTAGGAGAGCGAAGGGAATGGCGTAGGAGAGCGAGGGGAATGGCGTAGGAGAGCGAAGGGAATGACGTAGGAGAGCAGCCAGCGCGGAGGAAGCCAAGCACGAAGCGTTGGATGCCAACTTGTTACTCAAACTGAAAACAGGTATGCCTAGTGCTGGCCGGTTGGGGTCGAAAAAGCCCACTGCCCCAACCCTTGCGCCGGGGCAATTTTCGAACCGTTTGGCGCTGGAAGCGTGGCTGATTTCCCAGGCTTGACCGGCTGCAGAGAGGCCTTGTTTTCAGTTTGAGTTGTTACCGCATGATGGCAAAATTAATAGCCAACTGCCGCTGCGTAGCTCGAGTAGCCGCCTTTGGGGTGATCACGGCCTGCTACTGGCTGTGCTTCGCGGGTGAGGCACTTGTGCGCGGTAAACCCGCACGCTTGGCGGTGATCAACAAATGGGTCCCCCGTTGGGCAGGCATCAACCTGTGGCTGTTTGGCATTCAGGTGGACGCCTACGGCGCGCACGTCAACGAAGGGAAACTCTACCCTGGCGCAGGCCCCCACCAAGTGGGCCGTATCTTTGTCGCCAATCACCGTTCGAGCTTGGACATTCCCGTCCTGCTCACGATTGCGGCCACCCGCGTGATCAGCCGACACGACCTGGCCCGGTGGCCGCTGATTGGGCGCTGCGCCCGCAGCATCGGCACCCTGTTTGTCGACCGCACTTCCCGACGCAGCGGAGCGGCCGTGCTGCAAGAGGTGGACCGGGCCTTGGGCCGCGGCGAAGGCGTGGCCATGTTCCCCGAGGGCACGGCCCATCGCGGCGATGAAGTGCACCCCTTCCGCCCCGGCGCGTTCAACGCTGCCCGCCGTGCCCAGGCCGAGGTGATTCCCATAGGATTGGCCTACGACCAGGAAGCCGCGTACTTCCACGCGGAACCCTTCTTATCCCACGTGCGGCGGGTAGCCAGCCTTCCCCGCCTACGGGTCGCGGTGGAGGTCGGGCAGCCACTCACCATACAGGATGATTCGAGTATCGCGCTCAAAGAGGCCGCTCAGGCCCAAGTCCAACAACTCGTCACCCGCTGCCGGGCGAGGTTGGATGGCATTCCCAGTGAACCACGACGGAACAACTAACGTCAAGAAATAAACACGAAGAAAAGAAGAGTCCAGCGCGGGTGGCACCCAACGCTGGTAACGATTTTAGTAGCAGTATGAAGGGGTTCCAGTCATTCCCGCGCAGGCGGGAATCCAGTAGCAGTGCCAGTGGTACCGAAATAGGATTACCCGTTGTGGTCCAAAACGCGCTCACGTGGGGGTGGCATCGGTTGGCGAAGCCTACCGATGGGACGCAGTCACAAGAGGTTCTGGCTGATGCAATTCATCTCCTGGGATACGAAGCACATCCACGCGCCGCGCCAACCGATCGGCCAGCACCGTATCCAGCACCAGTTGCAGCGCGTGATAAGCCACCAGGGGCAAAATGGCCAGGCCTCCATGCGGCAGGGCCACGGCCATCCCCACCATGAGTGTCTTTTGACTGCCCGCGAAGGCCACGGCAATCTGCTCCGGCGGGGCCATCCCCCACCGACCCGCCAGCCAATACCCGCCGCCCCAAGCGGTGGCGTGCAAGGCCACCACCAACACACACATCACCGCCAGCTGCAGGCCGCTGTGCCCCCAGGATGGGTAAAATTGCTGCAGTTCCAGGCCGCAACGCACCGCGCCGGTGAGCACCATCGACAGCAGGCCCAGCTGGGCATAGACGCTCAGCCAGCTGCGTCGACGGCGGATCCCAGACCCAAACCGACCGCTCCGCAACACCCCCTGGGCCACACCAAGGGGCAACACAATCAGCACCAGCAGGCGCACGGCGAGTCGCTGAAACGAAAGTGCCACCGGCTCACCCACCACAAACAGCTGGAGCAGCGCGGGCGTCACAAAAAAGCAACTCAGATTGGTGACCAACGTGACCAGCAAGCTGACCACCTCGTTGCCACCGGCAAGACGTGTCCATACAGTAGCGGATACTAGCGTGCACGGCACGGCAGCGGTGATCGCTAGCCCTAAGGCCAACTCGTCGACCAACCACGGACTCACGATCCAGGCCAACCCAGGAATCCAACACCACTGCATCACCACCGCCATCACCACCGGCGGCAGATAACTTGGTGCGCGTTGATCCGACGCCTGGCCCAGCGACAGGGCCATGGCCAACATCACACTGCCGATGATCCAATCCCGCGGCAAGCAGTTGGTCAGCGGGAACCACTGCTGGGGCCAGCAACTGCCCCAGACGAGCACTGTGATCATCGCCAACAAAAACCAATAGCGGCGAAGCGTGGCCAGCAATTTCATTCGTCCACCGCCGACTCCGCCAGCTGTTGCTCGAGCCACTGGGCTCGGAGACGATTGCCCTCACGCTGAGGTGAGTCGTCGGCCCGCAGCAGCGCGATGGCTTCCTCCCGGCGCCCCAAGGCCTCGTACGCGCGGGCCAAATTATAACGCGCCCCGGGAGCCCACGGTCCCTGCGGCTGCGTCTCCAGGGTTTGGTCCCGCAACCAATGGACGGCCACTTCGTAGTCGCCGACGTCGAAACACAGCAGCCCCAGCCAATAACCGGCACTACCCTTCACGCGGCTGTACAGGCCCCGTTTGCTGGGATCCATCTTTTGCAAGCTGCTGCGCGGCGGACGCAGGCGGGGATTGAGATACAAGGCCTTGGCTTGATCGTGCCCCAGGTCGGGCTCCGCTAAGGGATCACTACGCTGCCGCGCTGGGACGGGCTTGGTCCCTTGAAAATGCAAGACCCGCGCCTTCCACAAACGGGGCCGCTGGGCAAAAGGTAAAAATTCCACGGCCGCTTGCTGCCGCTGCGACCGGTCGAGAGCGGCTTCGCGGAGGACGGCCTGAAAAGGAAACGGCCACAACTCGACCTGGGTGAGCTGTGGATGCGACTGGTATTCCGCCACCACAGGCCGATGATTTGCCGCCAGCACAACATAATCCCGCCCCTCCAATTCCTGCTCCAGGAGGGCAGCACGGCGTGCGAGCTGGAGGGGCGAGGCCACGACCTGAGCCACCAGCCGGGACAAATCCGGCGCGGGGTAGGCCTGCCCGTCCGCCTGCTGCAATTTCTCCAGCAACTCGGGAGCTGCGACCAATTCTGCCAGCGTCGCCACGCTGCCCTCTTCCCGTCCGGGCAAGGGCACACCCCAGCGGGTATCGAACAAGTACAACTGCCCCTCACTCCACAGCGCGGGCAACCACCACGTGCGTTCTCCGGGCTGCTCGCCAGCTTGGGCCAGCATCACCACATCCAACTGCTGCTGGCGACAAAGTTCGGCAAAGATCCAGGCCCGCTGTTGGGCCGTGCCGTGACCATGGAGCAGCACTTGCCAGGGTTGCTGCAAAATGCCTGCGCTGTCCTCGTCGTCCAGCTGAATATTGCGGATCGTCCAATCAAACAGTGCCTGGGCCACGGCAACATGAGACAGCGCCCCCTGCTTGGCCCACCGCGAGATATCCCGCAGCCAGATGGCTTGTTGCAATTGACGCGGATCGTTGTCCCCAAACAGATCCGTGCGCTGGCCGCTGGGGGACAAGGCTGCGCGGAGCAAGCTCGCCTCGCGCAGCTCCACCGGCAACTCCTCCACCAGGGGTTCCGGTCGCCAGGCGGCTGCATCCTGGGGAGCGGCCACCGCGGCGGGAACATTCCGGTACCACTGATTGAGCCGATCTAGCAGCAGCCGCAGCGCGGTTTCGTCGGGACTTGGTTCCCAACCGATCTGCGGCCGCTTGATATAGCGGTTGAGTCGCCGCCGAATTTCATTCATCCGCCGATCTGAAAAGCGCCAGATTTCGATCCGCGAGGGTATCGGCATCGGCCCGTTGAGACCACCCTCTAGAATCAAGGCGTTTTGAGGGTTGGTGCTATCGAGCCGGCGCACAGGCAATTCCAAATACGTCAGCTGAGGAATCCCGTGTTCTGGATCTTCTTCGGTGTAGCGCACAAAGTAACGGACCAAGTCGCCCGGTTGCACCTTCAGGGTCCGAAACTGCGCGTTCCCTCTGGGGACCGCGAGATAGTTGTCAGGACCATCCGCTACGCCCGGCGTCATGCTGCAAGTTGCCAGGACCTCTTGGCCATCAGCACTCTTGGCATCATCGAGTATCGGAATCGGCGGCTGCAAATCCAGCGCCACCTGGGCCGGCAAATTATTCAGTGCCGTGGAAATTGCTCGCACAATGGCAGCTGCCTGATCTTGTCGCGCCACCGCACTTTGCCGACCAACATTTTGCCGCGTACCGTCTGTTCGACTGGGGCGACACCCCAGGGCCCCACCCAGGAGCAAGCTACCAATCATCAGCGCCCCCAGCCACCGGTGGACCGCGGGCCGTGATCGTTGGATGGACGGACCTGCGGCATGCTCGTGCATTGGCATTCGATCGTATTTACTTAAAGTGAAAACAGGTATTTACTTAAAGTGAAAATAGGTACGCTTGGTACTGGCCAGTTTGGGCCGGAAAAGCCCACTCCATCCGCCTCTCAACTAGGTTTCTTGGTGAGCCGCCG
>CAMYJY010000118.1 GCA_947258835.1 uncultured Pirellulales bacterium | reverse complement strand
GTGGACAGGTGGTCCTCGGTCAACTGCTGGGGTTGGAGGAGTTGAACTTGCATAGGGTGGTCGCTGGGGCCGCCTACCAGCCCCAGCCAAATCCAAAGCCGATGCTAGTTTTGGGGTAGACCTTCACGCCCGATCCTCCCTGGCGTGGTGCGTAGGAACTGGACCCTCCCTGGAAGGTGGCGGCCTCTTTGCGGTGATAGGCCACTTTGGCTCGGTCCCGATGGTAGCTTTGCGCGGCTGCCATCTGCTTCGCTCGCGATTGCTTAAAGGCGGCCGAAGTGGTTCGTGCCGCTTGTCGGTCGGCGGTAAATTCGTCCAGGGCCTCCGCCAGTTCAGCGGCAGGCATTCTAATGGGATCATCTACACCGTACTTCTCCGTCCTCTTCCGCAATCCCAGGGGAGTGAATTTTGACGCCCACCGCCGGGCGTCTTGACTGGCCGGACTCATCAGCACGGTCAGCTTCGCTTCCATTTCCTTCAGGAAAGCGGCCAATTCCTCGCCGGACATCGATGCGATCCGGTTCCGCAACGCGCTCTCCAGCTCCCGCATCTGATCCTCCGTATACATGGTTTGCACCGACAGCCATTGGTCAAATTTCGCTTTCGCCGCGGCCCACCTAGGACTGTCCAAGATCTCTCGTCGTGCGGCCAAGCCACTATCATCCAGTGGCGCCGCGGGCAGACTCTGCACGGCGAGAGCAACAACCGAAAATGCCAGCAGGCAGCAGTGCTGCCAGACAAGGCGAGGGCGGCAGTGCCGCCAGACAACGCGAGGGCGGCAGTGCCGCCAGACAATGCGAGGGCGGCAGTGCCGCCAGACAATGCGAGCTACCGCTCGGAAAATACTGGCCCGCTCTCGTTGGTCGCTGGGATTTGTACCAGCAACGAGGTTTTTTATTGGTAGCAGAAGCATGGAAATCTCATCTCTCAGGGGCAGAGGGAAGCGGAGCGGTTCTTAGGGTGCTTCGACGCGTTGGAATTGCAAGACCAGGTCTGCCGCCGACTGATCTCCCATTTGGGTTTTGAGAGACTTAAACCACAAGGAATTCGGAGATTCATTCACCCATAAATTGATGGTGGAGACCTTTTCGCCAGTCGGTGCCACTCCCGTCTTGTGCACCACCCAGGTGTCCCCCTCCAAACTCCACACGCCCTCCCCAAAACCACCATCAGAACGGAATATCCACGAGCGAACGTGCTGCTGGGAGGCGTCCCAAGTAATCCGCTGTTCTCCTCGCAACGGGGCCCGGCCGGGTCGTTCGAGTGTAAACTTCTGCAGCAGGAACTGTTGTTGGTAACTCCAGCGGACCATCAGCCGTGCCACCATGCCCTCCGACCGTGCTTCCCATTCCCCCACCATCCCAGCCAGCTCCGCCAGCCGGCCGGCGTCAGGCTGGGCAGTCACAGCAAACTCCCGGAGGTGGTCCAGTCGCCACTGGGTCCCTTCCAGCACCCAAAGGGCAAGGTAGTTGGCCCCGCCCCTCGCGCCTTGCTCGGTTGTGGTGCCTCGCTCAATCGCCACCCGGGGCGTGACCAGACGAATCGAGCTTTCCTGCGCTGTAAAGCTCCGCTTTTCAGCCGGGGAAGCCTCGGAGAATTCCTGCCGCGCAAGCTCCCGGGCTTGATGCGTGACGTTGGCTGCATCGACAAACGTGCCCTGCGGCGTCCAAAAATCGGCAATCCGCTTGGCGTCGCCGCTGTTCAAGGCCTCCAAATAACGGCTGGACGTGTCGCGAATCTCTGCCACTGCCGGAGGTGGGTTCTCCGCGGTGGCCGGCAAAGTCAGACTGGATGCCAACAGCAGGATGGCTAAAGCAGCGGTAATGCGTGAAGTATGGACGTGCATGCTGAAAGGTTCCTGGAATGGCGGTGCCCCGTTCAAGCCGAGGGCGGGTCCCCCGTTCAAGCCGGTGGCGGCGTCTGCCGCCCTGGGCAAAAGCGGATCTTATACGCTGGGCATGTTCAGGGCCTCAACAGATGTCTGGTGGGGAAAGCAAAATGTCTCGGAGGGGCAAAACCCAAGCTACCCGCACCTAACCCAGTAGATTATCTTAGCCGCTCCGCCATGCCGTTGCCACCTGCTGGGGACTTTTTGTGCACGAAGATCGCCAGTTAAAAGGTTTGCGGGGAGGGGATTCTGGATAAGATGCCAACGAGAAATAAACCGCACTTGCTGAGATGGCGGCCGGAGGCCGCCATCTCAGGACGGAAAAAGGGAGCATTTCAGCGGGTAAGTACATGAAATTGTGGGTCGGCTCAACGATGTATGAGGGCACTGACCACGAGAGGGGAAGCGTGAATAATTTAGTGTGCACGACCTATGTCCGCGGGGCTTTGCGGTGATTGGCACATCGAGGGGGGCCTGTTGGGATTATCCTAGGGCGAGTTTTCACGATCGACTTGGGTTCTGATTAATTTACTTCTGAAAGCACGGCCTCCGGCCGTGTTTTCAGAAACTGCCGTTTGTATCAACATGCAGCTTGCCATCCTCCATCATCATCTGAACTCGGGCGGTGTCACACGGGTGATTGAAAATCACCTGCGGGCTTTAGCGAGCGTGACTGGCCCGTCCACCGCCTTGCCCCAGCGGGTACTACTGCTCCACGGTGGTCGCGCTGAAAATCTACCCACGGTGCCGGAAGGGCCGGTGGTCGTTCCGGTGGCGGTCGCTGGCCTGGATTACGATGCGCCCACGGCCGTGCCCTCGTCGGCTCTGGGAAACAACATCGCCCAGGCCCTAGCCGATCAGGGCTGCACGCCGGCCAATACCTTGCTGCATTGGCACAACCACGGGTTGGGCAAAAATGTTTCCACCCCGGGGGCGGTCGCCCAGCTGGCCCGGCAAGGCTATCGCATGCTGCTGCAGGTGCATGATTTTGCCGAAGACCTCCGCCCCGATAATTATCGTAAACTGGCCACCGCCCTCGCGCCGGCGTCGGGCTCAAGCGGGGGGCCTGCCCCCGGCTCGAACGGGGGGCCGTCGCCCACCGAGGCCACCGGTGCGGCTGACGGGGAGTGTCAGGCAGGCCAGCAGGCCCGCCTCGCGGCGGTGGCCGACCAACTCTATCCCCAGGCACAGCAGATCCACTACGCCACGCTCAACCAGAGGGACCATCGCGTCTTGGCCACCGCTGGTATTTCGCCGTCCCGCTTGCACCTGCTGCCCAATCCGGCCCAGGCCCCCACTTCCGACGCTGCAGGGGATGATGTCCGCCAGGCCTGGGGACTACCGGCCGACATGCCCCTGGTGATCTACCCTGTCCGTGGTATCCGACGAAAAAATTTGGGCGAGTTCCTGCTCTGGAGCGCTGTCCACCCAGAGGCCTTTTTTCATCTCACCCTGGCCCCCGAATCACCGGTAGAAAAAAAGGCCTTTGACCAGTGGCCGGCCTACGCCCAGCAGTTCGAGCTGCACTGTTCGTTAGGCCAGTCGCAGCAACCGGTGGGTAACGTGGACGTTCCCACAAATTCCAGTGTCCAACAGGAGCCGGCCCATGACCACCGAACGCCTGCCCCCGTTCCAGCCGGGGGCAGGCTGTGCCGCCCGCCGGTGGCTTTTGACGCGCTGCTGCGGGACAGCGATGCCCTGCTAACGACCAGCGTTGCCGAGGGGTTTGGAATGGTCTTTCTGGAGGCCTGGCTGGTGGGCAAACCGCTGCTGGGTCGGAACTTACCGGAGATCTCTGCCGACTTTTGTGAGGCGGGACTGAATCTGGATGGCTTGTACACCACGTTGGATATCCCCACCGCCTGGCTCGAAGCGGGGGCCTTTACGCAGGCCTGGGAAAAGATGGTAGCACGGCTGTTTCATGATTTTGGTCAACCCGCCCCGCACCCCACCGAATTGCGTCAACAATTGATCGCCGCACTCGCCCAACCAACGATCGATTTTGCGCGCCTACCCGTGGGTGAGCAGCGGAGGGTCATCGAGCGCGCCTGCCGGCACGCCGACGATCGCCAAACACTGCTGGAGCTGAATCCCCGCCTACAACTTCCCGGCGGCGACACGGCCCGGCTGGTGGCCGCGAATGCCCAGGTCGTTCGGGATCATTTTTCCCTCCCGCGCTTGGGCCAGCAACTCGCCCAGGTGTATGCTACCGTGTGGCAGTCCTCGCCCCAGCCCACCTGCACCCCACTCCCGCAAGGCGGTGCGGTGCTCGCCAGTTTCCTCCAACTCGAGCGCCTGCACCCCGTCCGCGTAACTACATCATGAGCAAATCCCTCGAACGTATTCTGCGGGCAGCCAGCAGTCCCCTGACACCCGTACCCACCACGCTGGCCCCGCGGACTCTGCCATTGCCCGACGTGCGGGCGGTCGTTTTTGACATCTACGGCACCTTGCTGATCAGCGGGAGTGGAGATATCGGTCTGGCCGATCCCACTTCGCGGGGCGCCGCCCTGCAGCAGGCCTTGGCTGCCGTGGGCTGCCACCTAAACGGAGCGGCGGACGGGGCCATGACTGCCCTGCATGAGCAAATTCACCAGGCGCACGAGCAATCCCGGGCGGCGGGCACGGCCTTTCCCGAGGTGGATATTGTAGAGATCTGGCGGCAGACAACGGACCATCTGGTGACTGCAGGGGCCTTGGCCCAGCCCGTACCCGCGCAGCAACTGCCACAGCTGGCCATTGAATTTGAGACCCGAGTCAACCCGGTCTGGCCCATGCCGGACATGACGACCACGCTGGCTGCTTTGCAGACTGCCGGTCTGGTCCTGGGGATTATCAGCAATGCCCAGTTTTTTACGCCGCTGCTCTTTCCGGCCTTGGTGCACAAAAATCTCGATCAGCTCGGCTTTGATCCGGAGCTACGCTATTATTCCTATGTTCATCGCCGGGCCAAGCCGGGGCCCGAACTGTACCAACTGGCGGCTGAGGGCTTGGCGGCCAAAAGTATCCAACCCTCGGCAGTCCTCTACGTAGGAAACGACATGCGTAACGATATTTGGCCGGCCGCGGCCGTCGGTTTCCGTACTGCCCTGTTCGCTGGCGACCAGCGGAGTCTGCGGCTCCGCAGTGCGGAGGCGGACGCGCGGGCCGAGCCCGATGTGATTGTCACGCAGCTGCCACAGATTCCCCCCATGCTTTCCAGCAAACTTTAGACGGGCACGCCCCCATGCACAACGATATCACCCCACCCATCGGCCATAATATCGGCTTTATCGGTACACGCTTCGCGGGGACGGACGGCGTCTCGTTGGAGGCGGCGAAATGGGCCAAATTACTGTGGGACCATCGCCACATCAGCTATTGGTTTTCCGGCAAGCTGGATACGAATCCGGATATCAGCAGTCTGGTGCCCCATGCCTACTTCAACCATCCTGATATCCGTTGGATCAACGACCGCATTTTCAGCAAACCCACCCGCGACTCGGAAGTCACCCAGCGGATCTATGCGATTGCGGAGCACCTCAAGCGTTCGTTGTACGAGTTCACGCAGAAATTTGCCATTGAAATTTTGATTGTCCAAAACGCCCTTTGCATTCCGATGAACGTGCCGCTGGGCGTGGCAATCACCCAGTTTATCGCGGAAACCGGTTTCCCCACCATCGCGCATCACCATGATTTTTATTGGGAACGGGATCGGTTTTCCGTCAACTCCATCGGCGATATCTTGGCGATGGCTTTTCCGCCGCGGTTACGCTCGATTCAACATGTGACGATCAACTCCGCCGGGCAGGAGGCGCTATCGCATCGCTGCGGTCAGTCCTCGGTGTTGGTGCCCAATGTGCTTGATTTTGAAAACCGGGCCCCCGTGATGGATGACTACGCCTCGCATTTCCGTGCGGACCTGGGCCTGGTCGCGGAGGACATCATTTTTTTGCAGCCCACCCGCGTGGTACCTCGCAAAGGGATCGAGCATTCCATCGCCTTGATTGCCGCGCTGAACAATCCACGCTGCAAGCTCGTTGTTTCGCATGAATCGGGAGACGAGGGGGACGAGTATTTGTATGCGCTGCAAGAAATGGCCGAACACAGCGGGGTCCATCTGCTGCTCGCCAGTGATCGCGTGGCCGAGGAACGTGGCACCGATGAGCGAGGCCGCCGGCTATACACCCTGGAAGACGCCTATGAGGCCGCCGATTTTATTACCTATCCCAGTCTCTATGAGGGTTTTGGCAATGCGCTGTTGGAGGCCTTTTATTACCGCAAACCGGTGCTGGTGAACCGTTACTCGATCTTTGTCACCGATATTGAACCCAAGGGCTTCCAAGTGATTACGATGAACGGTTATCTTACCAAAGAGGTGGTGGGACGCGTGCGGCGGGTCGTGGACGACCCGCAGTATCGCGAAGAAATGGTGGATCACAATTACGCCTTGGGAAAACTGTTCTTCAGCTACTCGGTGCTGCGCCGCAAGCTGCGGGCCCTGATCACCAACCACACCGGGATGGACGACCTCTAGGAACGTGTTTTAATTGTTGGGTGGCACTCTGGTTTTATCCCAATCCTGTTCGGCACAAAAGTTGTTGGCAAGGAGCAGAAAATTTTGAACCACGACGAAACAACGGAAACAACGAATCAATCAACAAAAAATTAAATCCCTGTTCGTCGTTGCGTTGTTTCGTTGTGGTTCCTTTGCTGCCACAGGAAAGGCTGAGAAGAGAGTGAATTGCTGTC
>CAMYJY010000117.1 GCA_947258835.1 uncultured Pirellulales bacterium | reverse complement strand
CTTTCTCAAAAATCAATGGAGAGCAAATTTTACCGCCAAAATGGATACCTACTCAACTTCATAATACGAGCCAAGCGAATCTTGTGCCGAACTAAATTGGGGCGACCCATGGGAGCGCGCAAATATCTATCGAGTGGGAACTCACTTGCTGTCCCGTGTCCGCCGCAACGTGAAGCCGACTTCGCAGCGGAGGGATGAAAGACCCCGCCAGCGTGGATATTCTAGCTGATCCGTCGTCTGAAGGCACGGGGGTAAGGAGCAGGACGAGCGGCCGTCGCCGATTTCCCTGCCATTTTCTCGGTCTGCCGCAGATTTCTGGCGAATCTCTCTGGGGGCAGATTTTCGCTACAGGGGGGGACCATGGGCGGGGAAACGAGCTCTACACGCTGAAGCTGCGCTGCCTCCTCAGAGGCCCGCCAGGGTGCAAGCCACTTCTTCTGCGATAAAAGGCTTGGCCAACACCGTTGCGGCCCCGGCAGCGCGTGCCCGTGGGAGATGCTCGACGCGAGGAAAGTCTAGCAAGACCGTGACCCGCCCGCCGCACTCTCCCAGGTGCTGGCAGAATTCCGTCAACGTTGCCAATTCTGCGGTGGACAATTGGCTGCCATCCCACAGGCCGGCTGCGAATTCCGGTTTCCGCTTCCAGCACCGCCCCGGTCGGATCCAAGTGGCCGACCAGTCCAGGTGGGCCAGTGCGGAGGAATACGCGGTAAAGGCCGCGTAATCGACTGTGGCAATCGCTAAGGTTTGGGTACGGCGCGCCTCGGCTGCCGTGCCGGCGGAGTTGGCAGCGTAGCCCTCTGGGGCAGCCGGAGGACGCGCGTCACCGTGCAATCTCCATCTTGCCGCTGCATCCAAAGGAGTCGACCATGGCGGATACCTCCCGGTAGCTAGTCGATCGAGCGCTGCGGACCACCAGCGGGCCAACTCGTACCAATACAGCCGCAAGATACCGGTGGGTAAAACTCCCGTGCGCAATTCCCCCTCGCACCAGGTGCCAGCCACCAGGACAATCCGCGCCAGCGGGGCCAGCCGTTGTAAGCGATCAATATCAGCCTGTTGGTAGCAGCCCGGCAGGGGCTGGGCCAGCAGAATAAGTTCTGGTGGAACCTCACCGTCCCGGAGGAGGTCGCATCCTTGCTCCACGTTATCCGCGGAGGTCCAGCGAGGAGCCTGCGGGATTTCCTGTAGGGCCATCGTAAACTCTCGGTTGTGCCATGGTCCGATGTGGAGTACAGGCAGCCGGTTCGGATGGTGATCCGCGGACGGTTGGCACCCTGCGTGGGCAAGACCTGCTTGGATTTCTCCAGCGTGGTCCTGGGACGGGTTCTGTGCTAAGCGGGGGAAGGCATTTTTCATAACTATAGATGCTAGGCAGAGACTGCCGTCGTTACAATCGAGATCTGCTTTTTCGCTAGTGCGACAAAACCAACCAGTTTCTGCCGGCAGGTAAGTTTTTACCTGCCGCGTGATCGAAAATCCCAGCGAAGCCAATCCATTGGGCTGTCGATGGGTAAGTTCTCATCTGCCCAACGCCTAAAAGTCCCCGAACAATGTGCAGACTACCCAGAATGGAGAAGGGAAAAGCCCTGGAGCGCACCTTGCGGTTTGGTAATCCATGATGCAGCAGCTGGTGTTTCCGGTGAGGGGCCCCGACTTGGGGGGGCCTTTTTTGGCTCCCGCCGCTCCCCCGCGTCATTCCCGCGCAGGCGGGAATCTAGACGACTCGCGCCCGCTACTGGATTCCCGCTTGCGCGGGAATGACGATACTGTGCCTACAGCAAACCGCGAGGTGCGCTCAAGCCCTGTGCAGGGCGGAACTCATCTTGACAGAGAATCTTAAATTGACACAATTCCCAATTCCTAGGCAGCATACATCCCCTGTAGCTGCCAGGAGACCGTGAGAAAACGGATTTTTTTACGGCCAAGCATTTTTTCCTGCGTAACGAAGGAGCCTGCTGCTAGCGTTTGTTCCGCTGCAGACTGGGCTCAGGTTGTGGCGCCCCGGCGTCTTAAGCCGCGCAGGATCGGAGGGTTGGGTAGCATCCCCGCAGACGTGCTGCCCTGCCATAACCGGGCAAGGAGGCCTGGCATGTCCCATGCATTTTTTGATGGTGGTGGTGCCGATTCGTTGGCACAGACGGGTTCCTTTTCTCTCGCGGGTCCCCGAGGGGTTGCACTGGATACGTTATTTGCCGGGGCCACGCGCACCGGTGTTGGCTCCGTGCACGCTACGAGCTGCACGACCGATTGGCGGCAAGTTGAGCCGGGGGATGTGTATGTTGCCTTGCCGGACATGGCGGATTCTGACCACAGTGAAGATGGGCACCAGCATGCAGCACGTGCCGTTTCGCATGGGGCGGTGGCCGTTGTTTGCGAGCAGCCCGTACCGGTATTTGATGTGCCGACCTACTTGGTGGAAGACAGCCGGATTGCCCTGGGGCAGTTGAGCCAGGCCTTGATGGGCAACCCGTCCCACACGTTGCCCGTGATTGGTGTGTCGGGCACGCACGGTAAATCGACGACGATTGCTGTGCTGGAATCTATTTTTTCTCAGGCGGGAAAGCACTGTGGCAAAATCAGTAGCTTGGGCACCTACGACGGTATGGCCTATGGCAGAGGAATTGGCCCGGCCCCGTCCTCGCCAGCGCTGGCCGAGCGGTTGGCCAAGATGGTGGCCGCCGGTTGTACGCACGCCTTGCTGGAAGTATCCGATCGGTCGTTAAGTCAGCAACGCTTGGCAGGGCTGCAGTTGGACTCGGTGTGCCTGACGCACGTTACCGACGCGCATCTGAACTGGCACAACTCCATCCAGGCCTATCGCGATACGGAACGTCGTGTTTTTGATTATTTGGCCCCGACTGGAATCTCCGTGCTGAACGCCGACGATCCGGTGAGCATGCAGTGGCTGGATTGCGTGGAGGGGCCTCTGCTGACCTACGGCAGGGGAAGTCAGGCGGAGATTTCGGCCAGACTCATCGAACAGCATGCCAATGGACAGTTGTTTTTGTTGACGGCAGGTTCGGACTCCGCGCTCGTGCGAACGACCATTGTGGGAGAGCACCACGTGGCCAATTGTCTAGCGGCCACCGCCCTGAGTTTGGCCTATGGCATTGATTTGCCGACGATTGCCGCCGGCATCGAGGCGGTGGTGCGGTTGCCTAGTCGCATGGAGCGGATTGACTGTGGTCAAGGTTTTCCCGTGTATGTGGATGCGGCGCACACGCCGCAGGCCCTGGGCACCTGTCTGCGGGCTGCCCGCCAGCTTTCCACGGGGCGCGTGATATGTGTCTTGGGCGACAACGCACACCGCGCCGCGGGGACACAGTATGCTGCCCTGTCTCAGGTTGTGCGGCGGTTGGCTGATTTAGTGATTGTGTCCAAAAAGTTGCCAGCCGTGGCAGCGACCGCACCGCCCGCGCACGTGGAGCTGGTGGCCAATCGGGAAGAGGCGATTGCCTGTGCCGTAGCCATGGCCCAGGCCGGTGACGTGGTCGTCATTGCTGGGAGCGGCCCCAGGTCGGGGGCGGCTGTGGGAGAAAAAAACAAGGACCTTGAAATCACGCGTCAACTACTTTTCAGCCGCAGTGAAGAAATTCATCTAGCGGCATAATTCCAAATCGGTTATTCCCCAGGAAACGAACAACGATGGACTGGACAGACACCATGATGCTAGAGCCCACACCCCGCCTCAGAGCCTATCCCGGAACCACAGCGGAGGTATCCCATGGTGGCGAAGGATTGCAGCAGCAGACAGTTGCGGGGCCCTCAATCAAGCTTGCCGATCCTGAGCATGCGACGTCAAGCACACGTGTGATCACGGTGCAAGGAGTGACTTTGCTGCACAGCGATGGTGGCTCGCGGCAGGAGTTGGTCGCGGCACTGGAATCGCTGCGAGACTTCCGGGCGGTGGGGCGACGGGTCGTGCTGTGTGATACGACGGAGCTGGTTGTCGGTCGGCAGTTTGGCTGCAGCTTGGTCGAGCAGGGCCAAGTTGAGGTGTTGGTAAGTTGCGGCCGCAGCGGTCGCGAGATTGCCATTGGGGCTCGTGATGCTGGACTGGCCTTGGCGGACGTGGTTGTTTGTGGTCGCAGCACGGCAGCCAGTGAAGTGCTCAGTCATCGTTTAGCTCCCGGTGATACCGTTTTGCTCTTGGGCGTGCGGGAAGAGAGCTGCAATCACATCGTGGCGGTGCTTGAGCAACGCCTCTCCCTGCAGTTGAAAGCCGCCTAGCTGAGTTGGAGCCATTTGAAGCTTTGTCGTTGGTCTGTTGGATTGCGGGGTCCGTCAGGCCGCCCTCCCTGGGGTCGGAGCACAATACTCGCTGGTCAGCAACTTCTGGGTCAGTTGCTGGCTGCGAGTGCTTCACGGCAAAGCTTAGGTCTGAGCACCGGGGCGACGTACGCGTCGTCCCGGTGACTCAGGGATACAGCGGCCGGTCGCCGGCCCCTACCTGGTTGCGGGGCACGCGGCCCAGGCCCGTCTGGTGGCCTCCGCCTGCCCGTTGGTAGACCAAGCCTCCGTCGCGATTGCCTTGTTTGCCCAGGATTCCCTGCCATGAGGGTGCGGGCCTGCACTTCAGGCGGTGATTCATGGGGTCAGATTCACGGGGTCAGGCACATTTTTTCGGCGCGTTGGGTTGTGCTCACTGGCATCCGTTCTACCGCCGAAAAAATGTGCCTGACCCCTGCGGCTTCCCTTGCAAAATAATTGCGAATCGCTACGGTGAAGGGCTTACCTCATTTTTTCATCATGAGAGAACCAAGCCCACCATGGCCAATCAAGCGGACAGCGGCAAAAAACGTATTCTCTTGGTAGATGACGACGCCGAAATTATCGAATCACTCCGACTGGCATTAGAAGCCCATGACTTCGAGGTGCTGATTGCCCGCGATGGCAACCAGGGCCTAGCCCTCATCGAGCGCGAAGCCCCGGATTTGGTCATTCTGGATATGATGATGCCCAAACGTAGCGGCTTCCTCGTCCTGGAACGTCTGAAGCGGATGGGCGAAAAAAAACAGCGCATCATCATGATTACCGCCAACGAAGGGGCCCGCCACAAGGCCTATGCGGAAATGCTGGGCGTTGACGACTATGTCCGCAAACCGTTTGCCATGGATCGTCTGATCCAAAGTGTGCGGCGGTTAATCGGGTAGAGTGTTCCCCATCACTCCAGCGCGCCCCCCCATCACTCCAGCGCGATCGTCCTGGCCAGTGGCTGCAGTACGGTGTCGATCACGTAGTTGTCGATCATTTCGCAGCAGACGCGATGCAGGCGGTCGAGGGTGGCCGCGTAGGTTTGATCGGCGGCTAGGGAGCCGTACTGCCGGGCGGTGACGTAGACGCTGATTTGCTCTTCTTGGTATTCGCCCGTGCGTACCTGGAAGGCGTTGGTCCGCGGCTCGACACTCAATCGGCACTGCAGCCGGCACTCTTCATCCAGGGCCAGCGTCAGATTGGGCTCGTTATTGATCATCGTAGCTCCTGGAATACCGAGTAGGCTTTCCATCGCGGGGCAGACGCCCAAGGCCTCGGCAATCAGCTGGTTATGGTTGCCCCGGTAGCTAAAGTCAAAACCCACCAAGAGGTCCAGTGCTTCGCAATCGAGGGGGCTGATAGAGAGTGCGTAGGGGGCGATTTCCAGGGCATGCCGATGGAGGTCCAGCGCTTGCTCCACAGAACTGGGATTGATCTGGCCCGCGCAAAATCTCCGCGGCTCGACCGAACACCAGCTATAACTGCCCTGGTCCTTATCTTCCTCCAACACGAAGTTGCGTTGTTCCCGCGCATAGAAGTTACGCAGCTGCGGGTACTTTTTTTGCATTTGTTCAAAGAAATGCAGTACGGTCTCCCGATTTCCGGGGAGTTCCATCTCCGTGCTGAGATTCATGTTGACATAGTAGTCGTCCGCCAGCGTGCTGTAAGAATTCATGAATTTATTGTAATATAGGGACCTGGAACGTACAGGGGGAATCCGTGGAAGGTATCGTTTTTGAAACCGCGCTGGGCTTTGTGGGTCTGGTGCAGGCGGATCCATGTTTGCTGGCACTCAGTTTTGGCCACTCGAATCCACGAGCTGCCAGCCGCGCCTTACGGCAGCGCGTGCGCACGTTTTCAGCTGCAGCGGAGATGGCAGCGCCGCAGTTGATCGACGTTGGAAATAACGCGCTGGCCCAGCGGATCTGTCGGTATGCCTTGGGCGAGCCCGAGGATTTTCGTGACATTGCCATTGCGGTGGAGGGCAAAACTCGCTTTCAGCAACGGGTGCTCCAGGCCTGCCGTCAGATCCCGCCTGGTGAAACGCGAACCTACGGGCAGCTGGCCCGGGCTGCAGGCAGTCCTCGGGCAGCGCGTGCCGCGGGGAGCGTGATGGCAGGCAATCGGGTGCCCTTGGTGGTGCCCTGCCATCGTGTGGTGCCAGCCGGGGGAGGGTTGGGTGGTTTTTCAGCTCCTCAAGGAATTATGATGAAGTGTCGTTTGCTCAGGCTCGAGCAAGGCCAAGCTGCCGCACGAACAGCATGATCGGAGCTTGGGCTCCCAGCAGCCGGAAGTGGTGGCAGCACAAAACGGTTGGGGGACGTGCAGTAAGTTTTTGCGTGCATTCATTTTTGCCCCAGAGGGATTTATGGAAAACAAAGTACAGGGAGTCAACCCTTTTGATTGGCTGTTGGGCAGTGCGGCGCTGGTGGTGGTGTTGGCTGGCTTACGGGCGGCCCAAAGTTTGGTGGTACCGTTCTTGATCGCTGCCTTCCTGGCCGTGATCTGCACACCGGCCCTGCACTGGCTGCAGCGCAAAGGGGTGCCCGGCTGGCTGGCCATTTTGGTCGTTGGATTGGCGGTGTCGGTAGCGCTGCTGCTGGTGGTGATTGTCATGACCGGGTCCATCAATGAGTTTGTCAAGCAAGCACCAAAATATGAGCAGAATCTGGCTGCCCGCGAGGGGGAGTTGGTGGCGTGGCTCAAGAAAAGCTATTCGTCACTGGCGGTGGATATTGGTGCCATGTTCAACGCGAGTGCGGTGATCAGCGCCACCAAAACGGTTTTGAACAGCTTGGTCAGTGCCTTTGGCAATGTGTTTTTGGTGCTGCTGACCGTATTGTTCATGTTGATGGAGACCGCAGGCTTGCACCGCAAGCTCATCGTGCTGTCGGTAGGAAATGACCACTTGCTGCAACGGGTCGATACCGTACGGGAATCGATTGTCCGCTATACCTCCCTCAAAACGTTGCTCAGCTTGGCAACGGGGGTTTTGGTGGGGGCCTGGGTGTGGGGGCTAGGCATCGATTTCCCGTTGCTGTGGGGCCTGTTGGCCTTCCTGCTGAACTACGTTCCCAATGTGGGTTCTATTTTGGCCGCGATTCCGGTGGTGTGTTTGGCAGTAGTGCAGTACGGCTTTTCCACCGCTGTGGTGGCGGCTGTGGGGTACTTGGTGATCAATCTGGTCATTGGCAATTTCATCGAGCCCCGTATGATGGGTAAGGGACTTGGACTTTCCACCCTCGTGGTTTTCATTTCGTTGGTGGTGTGGGGCTGGGTGTTGGGACCGGTGGGGATGTTGCTCTCGGTACCACTGACGATGATTGTGAAGATCGTGATGGAGGGGTTTGACGAGACACGCTGGCTGGCCGTGCTGTTGGCCGCGAATCCCGAGGGCGGTCGGGCCACCAACCAATCGTGACGCCGGGTGTCAGGGGTACCAATTCCCTGGCATGCGCACCAAGGAGCAGAAAAAAATGTTTGGATTATTTTCCAGTAAGAAAACGAAGTTGGAGAAGCAGTATGCCCGGCTGTTGGAGGAAGCACATCGCTTGAGCCACAGCGATCGCCAGGCGAGCGATTTGAAGCTGGCTGAGGCAGAGCAAGTTTTGGCGGAGCTTAAAACCTTGGAAAAAAATACTAGCCCAGAGTAGGCCCATAGACCTCCAGGTCTAGTGGGGTTGCCCGGTTAGATTGGCGGCGAGTAATTGGTAGAGGGCCAATCGCTCCGTACCCTGCTCCAGCGCACGGCATTTCCGGAGATGGTCGGCTACTGTTTCATGCGAGACGTCCATGCCCTGCAGTAGAGCCCGCACGTCGTGCCACGTGGGCAGCCACAGCATAATCTCCTTAAAACGGTCGACTCCTCCCACCGCCTTCAT
>CAMYJY010000116.1 GCA_947258835.1 uncultured Pirellulales bacterium | reverse complement strand
CCCCCCCCAATACTGCCCACAAAATCGTTACCAGCGTTGGGCAGCGTTGGGTGCCACCCACGCTGGAAAAATTGGTTTCTCCCCCCAGAAATTTGCGGCAGGTGGGGCCTGCGGGGACGCCTCCCGCCCTGGAAAAACAGCGCAAACTATTTCCACACCGCACCTTACGGCGACAGGCATCGCGCCAACGCATCTTGACCTTGTGGCCCAATCGCAATAAACTTTTACTCAGAGTGAAAATAGGTCTGCCCAGTGCTAGCCGGTTTGGGCCGGAAAAGCCCACTCCATCCGCCTCTCAACCAGGTCTTTTGGTAAGCCGCCGCGGTGCGGAAACGGTGGCTGTTTTTTCGGGCTTTACCGGCTTCATGAAGGCCTCCGTTTTCAGTTTGAGACTTATTAGCTACAAACGTGTTACGAAAATTCACCACTGATAGTGGCAAGATGGAAATATTAGAAAGAATTTGGGAAGTTCTCACGGGTCTGGGCAATGGTTTCTTGAACCGTTTTGAGCGGGGCATTACGGCCCTGTTCGGCTCGGCCAATGCCCGCTTTCTCAAGCGTCTGCAACCCAAAGTGGACGCAATCAGCGCCTTGGAACCCAGTTACGAGCAGCTCAGTAACGAGCAGCTGCGGGCCAAAACAGACGAATTCCGGCAGCGTCTGGAAGCGGGTGAAACGCTGGATGACTTGTTGGTTGAGGCCTTCGCGGCCTGCCGCGCGGCGGGGGTTCGCTATTTGGGGATGCGGCATTACGACGTGCAATTGCTCGGTGGCATGATCTTGCACGAGGGCAATATTGCCGAAATGGTCACTGGCGAGGGCAAGACCCTGTCCGCGACGTTGCCGACGTATCTGAATGCCCTGACGGGCAGAGGCGTGCATATTATCACGGTGAACGACTACCTGGCCCGCCGCGACATGGAATGGATGGCCCCCCTGTACCAGGGCTTGGGCCTGACGGTCGGCGCCATCTGGTCGGGCATACAACCGGCTGAGCGGCAACAGGCATACAGGTGCGATATTACGTATGGCACGAATAACGAATTTGGTTTCGATTACCTCCGCGACAACATGAAGCCGGCGGCCGTAAGCGACGACCGCTATCCCAAGCACCAGCAGCAGGCGCAGCGGAAGTTGCACTACGCCATTGTGGACGAGGTCGACAACATTCTCATCGATGAGGCCCGCACGCCGCTGATTATTTCCGGTCCGGCCCGCGACGACACGTCCAAATACCTGCAAGCGGATAAAATTGCTCGCCAACTCACGCCCACCACGCACTTTGAGGTGAAAGAGAAAGAACACTCGGCCCACCTCACGGACGAAGGCGTGCGGACCGCTGAGAAACTGGCGGGGGTGGAAAGTTTTTATACGGCGGGCAACATGCAGTGGCCCCATTTAATCGACAATGCACTCAAGGCCCACCATCTCTACAAGCGGGATGTGAACTACGTGATTCAAGGCGACAAGATCGTCATTGTCGATGAGTTTACGGGACGTTTGATGGAAGGCCGTCAATGGAGCGATGGCCTGCACCAGGCGGTCGAGGCCAAGGAAGGGGTGCGAATCAAGGAAGAAAATCAGACCCTGGCCACAATCACGCTGCAAAATTATTTCAAACTCTACGAAAAAATTTCCGGCATGACCGGTACCGCCCTCACCGAAGCGGGCGAGTTTTGGAAAATTTACAAGCTGGACGTGATCGGCGTGCCCACCAACCGCCCGATGCAGCGGCTGGAGCAGCCGGATGCAATTTTCCGTTCCGAGCGCGAAAAATACGTGGCCTTGGCCAACGAGATCGAACGGCTGCACAAGTTCACCACGGTCACCCAGCAGGATGGCACCCAATCGGTGGGCAAGCTGGTCGGCGAAGACGACGCATCGGTCACGCTGGAACTTGCCGAGACACGCCAAAAAACGACCGTACCGCGGGAGCACGTGGCTGCTATCCAACCGCCCGGTCGCCCCATTCTGGTGGGCACGGTCTCCATTGAAAAGAGTGAGCGGCTGGCGAACTTGCTGGACAAGCGTGGCGTCCAACACGAAGTCTTGAATGCCAAGCAGCACAAACGCGAAGCGGAGATTGTCGCCCAGGCGGGCCGCCGCGACGCCGTGACCATCGCCACGAACATGGCCGGTCGTGGGACCGATATCGTGCTGGGAGGCAACCCGGAAACGATGGCCTGGGCCCAACTGCAGGACAAGTACCCCACGCGTTTGGAGGTACCCCAGGATGAGTGGGAGCAGCTGGTGGGCCAAATCGAACGCCGCGAAAAGATGAAAGAGCAGGGCCAGGAGGTCAAGGAACTGGGGGGCCTGCACATCATCGGTACGGAACGGCACGAGTCCCGCCGGATCGATTTGCAGTTGCGTGGTCGTTGTGGTCGTCAGGGAGATCCCGGCAGCAGTCAGTTTTTTCTGTCGCTGGAAGACGACTTGATGCGGATCTTTGCCAGCGAGTGGGTCAAGAACATCTTGACCCGACTGGGCATGCAAGAAGGCGAAGCCATCGAAAGCAAACTGGTGACCCGTCGTATTGAAGGGGCGCAGAAAAAAGTAGAAGAACGCAATTTTGAGATTCGTAAAAACCTGCTGGAATACGACGAGGTGATGGATGAGCAACGCAAGCGCGTCTACGGCTATCGCCAGCGGATTCTGGACGGGGTGAATTGCCGTAATTTGATCATGGAAATGATTGACGAGCAGCTGGACGAGCAGCTGCAGACCTTCCTCGACAGCGACTACGGCACGGATTCCTTTGCCGCCGCCGCCAGCGGCCTCTTGAACGTGCAGCTAGAACCCCGTGACTTTCGCAATACCAGCTGGGAGGACGCGGAGCGTCAAGCCCGCGACGAGGCCTATCGCTTGGCCGAGTCGAATGTGCTGGATGCCATCGACGAAAATCTGCCCGACGAGGAGGATCCGTCCGAGTGGAACTGGCAGGCCTTGGCCAAGTGGTCAGCGCAGCGCTGGCAGACAAATTATCGTGATCGCGACCTGAAGAAAATCGGTCACGATGAGCTGGCGGAAGTATTGATCCGCGATGCCCACAAAGCCATCGAGAAAATTGACCTCTCCCATTGCCGCCCGATGCTGGACACTGATTTTGGCGTGAAAACCGCTTGCCAGTGGCTCCGCTACAAATTTGGCGTCGAGTTGGCGCTGGACGCGGCCAGCGACCTGGAGCCGGAGGCCTTCATCGAACTGGCCCACCAGCGCGCCCAGGAGGTCTATGACACTCGCGAATCCGAATTTCCCGTCCTCGCCGGCATGCTCCGCTTTTCCTCCCGTGAACGCGGGGGCGGCGGCCGCCAAGGTTTCCTCCGCGAAGAGCTCGTCGCCTGGGCCAACCAGCGTTTTGGGATCGACTTGGAACTGGAGGACCTGAAGAGTAAACAGCGCGAAGAAGTTCAACAATTGCTCCTGGAACATAGTCGGCAAAACAGCCTGCGGGCCAACCAAATCGCCGAGGAGGCGCAGCAGCGCGTGGCCGCCCTGTTTGTCGAGTCGGGGCAGGAGGTCACCCTGGGCCAAGCCGCCGGCCACAATGGTCGGGTAAACGACTTCAGCGATTGGCTGCGGGAAACATGTGCCTGCGACGTAGCCAGCGAGGAACTGGCCAAACTCAATCTGGCCCAGGTCCAGCAGCGTGTCTCCCAGACCGTGGAAAATCGCTACCGACCTGAAATGCGCCGTATGGAGCGCTCTCTGCTGCTGCAAATTTTGGATGATAGCTGGAAAGAACATCTGCTCACCATGGACCATTTGCGGTCCAGCGTGGGGCTACGGGGCTACGCTCAAATCGATCCCAAGGTCGAATACAAGCGTGAAGGCATGCGGATGTTCGAACAGATGTGGAGCTCGGTGGGGAGCTACGTCACGGATTTGATCTTTAAGATGGAACAACTCGACGAGGGGTTTGTAGGCAGTACTTGGGTAGAAACGTCCGCCGTTCACGCCGAAGCCCCCAGTACGTCCGATATCGCCCAACAGCAACAAGCAGCCCTGCAAAGCAGCCAAACCCAGCAGAAGATGGAGCCCATCCGTAACCGTGACGAAAAAGTGGGACGCAATCAGCCCTGCCCCTGTGGGAGCGGTAAGAAGTACAAGCAGTGCTGCGGAAAACCTGGAAGGGGCTAGGGACTAGAGAAGAGTGTAGGGCAGGGCTGGGCTGGGCTGGGGAAGAGAGTTGGGCATCTTTGTGACGCGTTTGCTGGGTTGGTTTTTGAACCTCTTGTATCTGGGCGGGATTTTCCTGGCTCTGCCGTGGCTGCTGTGGTCGGCGGTGAAACATGGCAAATACCGGGAAGGGTTTGCCGCCAAACTGCTGGGGCACGTGCCCCCACGCGAGGGGCAGGCGGATTGCGTGTGGCTCCACGCGGTAAGCGTCGGCGAAGTCAATTTGCTGGGCACCTTGATCAACGCACTCCGTCGGCAGCGGCCTGGCTGGGAGCTGGTGATTTCTACCACCACCAAGACGGGCTATGACCTAGCCCGCAAAAAATACTCCGAGCACACCGTTTTTTACTGCCCCCTGGATTTGAGTTGGGCCACGGCGGAGGCGATGCGGAGGGTGGGGCCCAAGTTGTTGGTCCTGGCGGAACTGGAACTATGGCCCAATCTGATTCAGGCAGCCCACCGGTACGGCGCGCGGATTGCGATTGTGAACGGCCGCCTCAGCGACCGGAGCACGCGGGGGTACCTGTGGATCCGGCCACTGATCGCCCACGTTCTCCGCCGCATCGCCGTCATCGCTGCCCAAGATGAACAGACGGCCCGCCGGTTCCGGCAACTGGGTGCCCACGCGGTGGTGACCACCGGCTCGCTCAAATTCGACGGGGCCCAAACCGAGCGGGGAAATCAACGCACCCGCGAGCTGGGCGAGCTGGCGGGATTTACGCCTGCAGACGTGGTGCTGCTGGCCGGCAGCACCCAGGCCCCCGAAGAGGCCTACGCCATCGGTGTCTACCAAAAATTTGTCGCCGCATATCCTGAGCTAAAATTGGTCCTTGTCCCGCGACACCCGCAGCGTTTTCAGGAGGTCGCCCAATTGCTGGACGCGTCCGGTTTGGCTTGGAGGCGGAGGTCCCAGTTGGGGAGCGGGCAGCCGGCCTCGCCCGAGGATGCCTCCGCCGACGAGGGGACTTACTCCGCCCTGCTGGTGGATTCGGTGGGTGAACTGGGGGCCTGGTGGGGCCTGGCCAGCATCGGCTTTGTCGGCGGCAGTTTTGGTAGCCGGGGGGGACAAAACATGCTGGAGCCGGCCGCCTATGGTGTCCCCACTTGTTTTGGCCCCCACACGCGCAACTTTCGCGATATCGTAGCCCAACTCACCGCCGCCGAAGGGGCCGTAACCGTCCCCACCCTCGAGGCCTTTGAGCAATTCGTGGGGCGAGCGCTCCAAGATCCCGCCTGGGCCGCCGAGATGGGCCATCGTGCCCGCCAGCTCGTCTTGGCCCAGCAAGGGGCCACGGAACGCACCGTGGAAATTCTGTTGGCGGCCAACGGATCCTAAGTTTTCGAGTCGGCCAACTCCGAGTTTGTCTGCGGGTCCTCAGACCCCACCACGTGCTGGTGCGCCTGAATATGCTCTGGGCAGTAGCAGCACGTACCACTGCATTTGGAGCAGTAGCGAAAGGAAGTCTTCGGAGAGTCTTCACTATTCAACCCGCAGACCAGGCATTGGTGGGTAAACTTTTTCGGAGCCGCTCGGGCACGATAAGCACGCCGCCGCTGTCGTGACTTCAGTTCCCGCCAGTGATCGCGCCCAAAAAAGACCACATAGTTCGTAATTGCGGCAACCACCAATATCCGAACCGGCCAGTTGCCACGCAGAAAAACGTATCCATAGGCCAGCCATTGGATCATTGCCAGCCATTGGATTTTAATGGGCAGGATAAAATAGACATGGATCACGAAATGCGGAAAGACCCGCGCGAAAGCAAAAAACAGGCTGCTGTAAAGAAAAACACTGGGGTTGAACAATCCGCCGGTTAGACTCGAGCCAAATACGTAGGCCACGATTAGCGCGGCATCCCCACCCCAGCTCCAGATTGCCAAGGAAGCCAGGATCATGGCAGCGTACCCCAAAAGCAGGAAGCTGTTATACCGCAGTGTTCCCCAAAATTGTTCCAATGAATTACCAAACAGATACAGTAAGATCCAGAAAAAAATCACAAAGATCGGATGCCTATTGGGCGGGCTAAAGACAAAAGTCACAAGCCGCCAGACTTCACCAGAAAACACATGACCTGGAAGCAACCAAAATGCGGTGGGGTCCCTACCGGCCCCCTGCTGATCGAGCATGTACCGACCAACATACAAAAGCACCTGTCCGGCAATAATGACTCGGGTGACATTGGGGATCGCCCAACGTCCAAAACGAGCTTCCAAGCGTTTGAGAAGTGACATCGGCGACAATATGTCCGGGGATGGGGTGTCCGGGGATGGAAAAATTTAGACTGTAGCTGTCCCACCATGGTTACCCGCTGGTCCCGGATTGTTCAATACGAACTGCGAGGGAACTTACCAAAACCTACGTTGGCCGGCCGCTCCCTCCGTACCTCCGTGAGAGGAATAAAAAGCGAAATGGGACATCCATCGCGGGTGGCACCCAACGCTGGTAACGATTTGATCCCAGAAGAGTTTGCACCAGGCTCTCTGCTGGATTCTCGCCGTTCTCCAGCGTCATTCCCGCGCAAGC
>CAMYJY010000115.1 GCA_947258835.1 uncultured Pirellulales bacterium | reverse complement strand
CACGAAAATTGACCGCATCGTCAATGTGCGTGAGGTCTTCATCCGGAGCGATATCCTCCAAGATATCCAAAATCTCTTCCCTAATTTCACCTTCTGTCATGCTCCACATGCTCCTGCGTTAGTCTTTTCGTTCGTTGTTTTTTAGACGCCTCGTTGTTTTTTAGGCGCCATAGACGGCAGCTCGTAACCCGCTTCAGACTTTTTTGATCACGACCACAGAATTAATTCCCAACATACCAAAGGAATTATTCAAAATCGTGTCCACGGACTTATTTTCTCGAGCTTCATTGAGTACCAAGCCCGCCAGCTCGCACTGGGGGTCCAGGTTGTCGACATTGATTGTCGGATGGCACACACCATCTTCGAAGGCGGGCAAATTACCAGCGAGTTCTAGCGACCCGGCGGCCCCCATCGCATGCCCGATAAAGCTTTTCGTATTGTTGATCAGTGTCTCGGGCGATGCACCGAAGACCCGCCGGACAGCCGCGCACTCTTGAATGTCACCGCTTTCCGTGGCGGTGGCGTGCGTGCTCACCAAGTCAATCTGATCCGCACGCATCTCAGCCCGGGCCAGCGCCAGGTGCATGCAGCGTGCCTGTTGCTCGGGATTGGGTAAGACGAAATCGCTGGCGTCACTGGTGATGGCATAGCCGGCCAGCTCGCCATAGATGCGGGCACCACGTCGCGCCGCGTCGGCATAGCGTTCGAGGGTGTACAGGCAACCGCCCTCGGAGACCACGATGCCATTACGATCCCGATCAAACGGACGGCTGGCCCGGGCCGGGTCGGCGTTGGCAGCCAACGCTCCCTGGCTGGCAAAACCGGCAAAAATGCCGAAGGTGCGAATGCTCTCCGAAACCCCACCGGCGATCGCTACGTCGCATTCCTGCAGCCGCAACATCTGCGCGCCTTGGATGAGCCCTGCGTTGCCCGCCGCACAGGCGGCCCCAATGGTGTAGTGCGGCCCCGTGATGCCCAGATTTAAGGTAATTTCTCCCGCCGGGTTGTTGGCCACCGTGCGGGGGTTGTGATGGTGGGACCAGACCTTGGTGTCATAATCAAAGGCCTTGATCTCGTTGATTTCGTTTTCCGTTTCTACATTGCCATGCTCGGTCACCCCGATATAGACCCCGACCCTCGTCGGATCGATCTGCGGCCAGTCGAGTCCCGCGTCGGCCACCGCCTCGTGCGCACAATAGATGCCCACACTGCCAGCCCGCGTACCGCGGCGTACCTCCTTCCGCTTCTGATACTTCAACTCGTCAAAATGGCACTGGCCAGCAAGCGTGTCCCCCACGTAGCGGATGTGGTACTTACCGACTCCGCTACGACCGGCCAACAGTGCGGCCCGATAGTCGGCCAGGTTGTCACCGTTGGGGGCAGTTAGGCCCACGCCTGTAATCACGATTCGCTGGTCATCCTGAGCGCTACGGATCATGGTCAATTATTCTGGGGGGAGGGCAAAGCGGTGGGAGGCCCCTAGCACGACGGCAGCAAGGGCGAATGACACGAGAACAAGTCTGTTGAGGCTAACCATTTCGCCCGGTTTGTACAACCCGCCTCCCCAGTCAGCCACGTCATTCCCGCCCAGGCGTCTGCTGCTCGGAGGACTCCCGACGAGCCGGTGCGGTGGACGCTGCTGGTCGGGCTGGCGTTGCCGGCAGACCGCCGTAGCGGGCGTTGAAAAAGTCGGGATCAAACGGATCGCGACGTTGGTGATCGGCCAATTGGACCGCTGAGTGAGGCGATGTGGCCTGCGGTGGACCGGCCGTAGGAGCCGCGGTGACGAACGTTTCCGCGGGCCCAGCCTGTTGCTCCGCGGTGACCAGCTGTTCCACCCACATCCGCAGGATCGCCAGCTGTCGTGGTGGCATGGCGGCCGCCTGGCAGTCCGCGACCTGCTCCTCAGCGGTAACCAGCGATTGCTGGAGCAAACGGCTCTGTGCAGGCACATCCCAATCAATGTGACGTAAGACAGCTGCCAAATTCTTCAGCGTCAACTCCGCATGTCCCGCACCGCGGTTCGCCAGTCGATCAAGTTCAAACGCCCCCGCCACGGCTCCGCACCCATGGCAACCACCGGCTGCACAGGACTGCATGAGAATGGGTTGTATCTGACGCACGAATAAGGTCCGAGCCCAGGGAGGCGCTTTGTCGAGCAGCTGGGGATCCGTCTCCGCGACCGGCGGGGGGACAGGGGACGCGGATTCAGCGCGTTTCAGCTGCGAGAGCTGGATCAGCTGGTGGAGCTGACGCCGCAACTGCGGCAAATCGCCATGGTCGGATTCCAGGGCGGCTGCCGCGGCCAGTTCACGTTGGGCGTACTCGTACAGGTCGTTTCTCAAACACCAGCGCGCCAGTTCGATATGCGTGTCGGCACTGGACGCAGTTCGCTGGGCGCGGCGTTTTTCGTAAACCTCGGCCAGACTGTGACACACCATTTCAACCTGGTGGTGGCTAATCAGCAACTCGCCACCGGCACGTTGGACTCGGTAATGCTCGTCTAATTGCTGAACGTTGCCCCGTATCAGATTGCCATTCACCAGCACCACCAAAGCCGGCTCCGCAGCACAGGCTGCCCCCCCCCAGAGACGGGTTAGTATGGCGAGGATCAAGAGCAGCTGGGCAGAAAAACTTTGCATGGCCGGCGGAGCGTAGGCCACCCCAGCTGTCCGGTCAAGATCTGTCTCGCTGCTGTCACCTACCGCCGCCTGGTCAGCAAGCTGGAAGTTGAACCGCCAGACCTTCCGAAACATCGCAAACACGCTATGCTAGTACGTCAGTGGAGACGGCAGGGCCTGGGCTGGCACCGGGAACCGCCGGCCAAGGCGCACAAGCGTTTGAGAAAATACTGGCGCTGGAGGAAGAGTGCCCCACTCACGTTGGTCGCCAGATCGGGCGCGGGTGTCCCGCTGGTTGTCCCCTGCCGCGCAGGGATTCATGTTTTTCAATGCAAGCACAGCAACGCCCTCAGGGAGAGAATTACCGGTGGTTTCTACCAAAAAACTGGAACGTCGGCAGGTTTATTATCAAGGACACGTCCAAGGTGTGGGCTTCCGCTACACGGCCCACTCCATGGCCCGCGGCTATGGAGTGACGGGTTTTGTCCGCAACCTGGCGGACGGCCGGGTCAAACTGGTGGCCGAGGGACCCGTCCAGCAATTGGATAAATTTTTGCTGGAGTTGGCGGAGCGCCAGGCTAGAAATATTCGCAAAATCACTTGCGACCGCCGCGCGGCAACCGGCCAATTTGTCGATTTCAGCATTCAGTACTAGATGGTTACCCGATGACAAATGCAACGGTTTGGCTCACCCCCATCTGGCTGCTGGCGGTAGGTACGACGCTGGGAGGCCTGCTCTTGCTAGGGCTGTGGGGCGTTTGCTGGTTGTGTGACCGTCGCCGGGCACGGGCCTGGCAGGCGACCGTTGGCGAGGGCATCCTGCTGCCCATCACCTACGCGCTGCTGGCCTTGGCTGCGCTCGCACTGCTGGCCGTGCCGCTGATGCCTGTCGAGCGCCTGCTGTCTTCTTTGCAAAGGCTGCCTGCCGTAGGGCCGATCTCGATCTCAACAACAATTCCCGCTGGCCAAGTGGATCAGGCCGTCGAGGTCTCGTTTCGCGTCGACGAATTGCAACGTTTCACGATTGATAGTGAGCAGGAGCTGGCCGTAAACGTTGAGCCCGGGCGGGGTTTTAGCAACCCTCTCCTGATCGTCGAAGACGGCCGCTACCAGTGGCTGCCCAGCGGCAACCTGCCCCGCGGCTTTGAGTCCGACGTCGACACGCTGTACCTGAGCAACGAAGCGGACGTGGCGACGGTCGTACAGGCTACCTTCGTGACGGATGTCGAAATGCCAGAAGTCCATCAAGTAGCCCTTGCGACATGGAGCGTGCTCTCTCTGTTTGCAGTTTATTTCCTGATCCATTGGCTGGCGCCCCGTGTTTCCATGATCGCGATGGCCACGGCCAAAGAGGCCGTATCGCAGCCACTCTTCCTCCTGCTGACGCTGGCCGGCGGGGTCGCTCTGGTGACCTTCATTTACATTCCCTACAACACCTTTGGGGAAGATATCAAGATGCTGACCACATCGGGCATGACCACCATCAAGGTGTTGGCCATTCTCACGGCCTTGTGGACGGCCAGCGTTTCGGTAGCGGACGAAATTGAGGGGCGCACCGCACTGACGGTACTCTCCAAGCCGGTCGGGCGCCGACAATTCATCTTGGGAAAATTTTTGGGCATCATCTGGCCCATTCTGCTGATGTTTGTGGTGCTGGGCATCATTTTTCTGCTAACCGTTTCCTACAAGGTCGTCTACGACGCCCGCGAAGCGGCCAAAACCGTACCCGAGTGGCAGCAATGCTATGCGGAGGTGGTGCGGATTATCCCAGGGCTGGTGCTAGCGTTTTTCGAAGCGGTCGTGATGGCCGCGATGAGCGTGGCCATTTCAACCCGGCTGCCCATGCTACCGAACTTGGTAATCTGCGGCAGTATTTACGTGCTGGGGCACCTGGGCCCTCAAATCGCCAAGTCCGCCATGGCCGAGAACGTGTTTGTGGCCTTCGTGGGCAGACTGATCGCGGTGGTGCTTCCCGTGCTGGAACACTACGAGATCGAAGGCGCCATTGCGGGCTCTTCCAGCGTTCCCCTGGCCTACCTGGGAATGGCGCTGCTGTACAGCGCACTCTACTGCGGTGCCGCCATGCTGCTGGCGCTGATTCTCTTTGAAGACCGCGATTTGGCTTGATTTCTTGGCACGGCAAGTGGAGGTGCTCGGCGAACTCAGTCGGCAGTGCCCATCAATTGCTTCCCGCGGTCCATCCTCCATCAATGGGGATATTCACTCCGGTGATATACGACGCAGCATCGGAGAGGAGAAACTGGACTGCCCCGCCCACTTCATCCGCGAGACCAATTCTCTCCATCGGTACCTTGGCGGCCAGTTTGGCATGGAATTCCGGGTTGTCAACTTGGATATTCCGCGGCGGAAAAGGCCCAGGGCTGATGGCGTTGACGCGGATATTTTTTGTCGCCAAGTGGCACGCCCAATAGCGGGTGAGTTGGATCAACCCAGCTTTGCCGGCACCGTAAAATGGCGGGCTATTGCATCCGCTATCGCCGTAAATACGCCCATCTGGACTAACCATTCCATACATGGAAGCCACATTGACGATACTTGCCGTTTTGGATTTCTCCAGCAAGGGTAGCAGCTTTTGCGTGAAGCCAAACGGTGCGACAAGATTCATTTCCAGGCTTGCACGCATTTGCCCTGTCGTGACGCTGGCCATGGTGCCCACCGCCCCCGCGTAGGCATTGTGCACCAAACCATCCAGCCTGCGGAATGTTCGTAGGATTTGCTCGACGATGTTCTGTTGATCCACTTCGTCCGTCACATCACCAACCAAGGGTGTTGCCCTGCCACCGCGACTCTTGATGGCTGCTGACAGAGCCTGGAGCTTTTCTGCCGAACGGCCATGCATCAGCACCTCAGCACCGGCTGCGGCCAATTGGTGGGAAATTGCCGTGCCCAGGTGCCCAGCCGCTCCGGTAATGAGAATGAATTTGTCTTCCAGCGTGAAGGATCTCATCTGGCTTCCTTCTGGTTTTTCCATAAAGCCGGGTTCAAGAGTTCCTCCGGAAGGTCCGAGAAAGCCTCTTCTATTTCCCTGCACTCGTTCTCGTTGAGTCGTGAATTTTGAAAGAGTGCCACATTTTGGTCAAGCTGGTTGAGATTCTCCATGCCCATCACGAGGCAGTCAATCCAATTTTGGGAACGGACATAGGCAACACATAAATCAGCGATACTCTTGCGATTCAACTTCCTGGTGAGGGCCGATATGTGGTTGACAATTTCCGTGACTTGAATGCCTGGAATTTTCGGCCATGCTTCCACAGGTGCTATTAACAATCCCTGCAACAACACACTGCGAGCTTGGATAATGACGTCTTTTCGTGCTGGCGCCTCTTGGGAGAACCCCGATCGCTGGAAACGTCGATCCAATAGATTGAAGGGGAGCTGGATCAATTGCACATCCGGGTCGGCGAGGGCCTGCAGAGCTTCTGCTGGATTCTGCACGGAGGCCCCTAGCCTTCCGATGACGCCTTTCCGCTGAAGCTGCTTGACTATTTTCCAGATGCGACCATCGTGACTTGTTCTGTGTTGCCAGCGATGCAGCAACAAATACGGCAACACCGGCAGCTTGAGCTCAACACAGGATTTGTAGACACTCGCCTCAACATGGCTCTCGATATCCTGATCTCTGGCATTTTCAGAAAGCTGCAGCAATGGTGATAGCTTGGTGACAATGGTGACCTGAGATTGATCGTCTTGGCTGAGAATCTGGCCCAGCCGCGCTTCGGCTGTTCCATAAGCAGCCGCACAATCCACATGCGTCACGCCCTGGGCGATGGCCCGCTCCACCAGCTTTTTCGCTGTCTGGAGGGTGGGTTGACCATCCGTATTCATAATGCCGTAAGGGAGGCCCAACTGAACCGTTCCGAGGGCGAGTTCGGCAAGATTCCCGTTGCTGGTAAAATGCTGCGGGATACCATGTGCCGGACCAATCGCGTGCAGATGATCGCAAAGCTCTTGCCACGTGGCAGTGACGGGAGCGGGTACTTTGCCAAACACTTGCAGCACGCTTTGATAATCAGCCCAGGAGTCCATGGTACAGCGAAGATGCGCTTGCCCCGGTTTTAAATCTTTTGGCTG
>CAMYJY010000114.1 GCA_947258835.1 uncultured Pirellulales bacterium | reverse complement strand
AAACACGTAGCCCCGGAGCTTGTTTGCTGAGAATTTTGAACCACGACGAAACAACGGAATCCCACGGTGATTCGCATCCGCCCCCTGCCCCGGCCGACATCCCCCCCAACCCGCCCCCAGTTCTTGACCCCCCCACACCACACCTCTGACACAGGCGTTACGGATCGAGGCTCTTGGGCCCGTCTGGGAATCGCCGGGCATCCTTGCCGGCTGTACGAGCCGTCCCACCCCTCTCCCCATGGTTACACGGTCCTCTACCTGCACGATCGCTATCAAGGAACGCCCGCCAGTCGGTCCCAAGTGTTGCAGCCCTTCCAAGAACATGGTCTGCGGATCATGGCCCCACTGGCCAGACGCAGCTGGTGGGTTGATCGACTGTGCCCCGACTTCGACCCGCACATCACACCGGAAAAATACCTGCTCGAAAAGATACTGCCCTGGCTGGCCACAAACTGGCAGTGCCAACCGCCGCGACTGGCTCTGTTCGGCGTGAGCATGGGGGGGCAAGGCGCACTGCGGTTGGCCTACAAATATCCCCAGTTGTTTCCGGTGGTGGGGGCTATTTTTCCGGCGATTGATTTTCAGATCTGCCTCGAAGACGGAGATCGCATCTTGTCGCAGATGTACCGCGATGCGGAAGATGCCCGCCAAGATACGGCAACCCTGCACATTCATCCGCTCAACTGGCCTCGCCAACAGTGGTTTTGTTGCGACCCTGAGGACACCCGCTGGCACGACTCCGCGGAACGCTTGCGCATGAAACTCCATTCCCTGGGCATCCCGCACACCTGCGATCTGGAAACCTCCGCCGGCGGCCACACCTGGGATTATGTGGAACACATGTGTCCGGCAGCCGTCAATTTTTTGGTGCAGGCCTTAGAGCAAGAACGCCTGCGGGTGGTGTAGGGAAGATCCTCGCTGCACGTCCTCGAGCCGTTTTCTGCTGCCATTTTCCCCAGACGCCAAAGCAGCTTTGGTTGTGTCTCCACCACGTCATTCCCGCCGCTTCCCCACGTCATTCCCGCCGCTTCCCCACGTCATTCCCACCGCTTCCCCACGTCATTCCCACCGCTCCTCCACGTCATTCCCACCGCTCCTCCACGTCATTCCCACCGCTCCTCCTCCACGTCATTCCCGCGCAGGCGGGAATCCAGTAACAGAGGCGATTTGTCTAGATTCCCGCCTGCGCGGGAATGACTCTCCGTGGCTCCGTGCCTCCGTGAGAAACAACCCCATGGAAACGAATGCCCTGCCCGCGCGGTGCCTGGAAGAGGCGCTTCCAGGATGTGCCTCCCCGCCTTTCCCGGTCCGCACGGGCGGGACTCCCTTCCCTTGGCCCCCCCACATACAGTACAAAACGTTGCATCCGCAAACGAGCCCTGCACGGCAGCCCTGCCGCGACCGAAGTGCACCTACCCCACGTGAACCGTCTTGCCCACCATCCCCCCCCTGCTTGCACTCGGAATCCTTATCGCCTGCGCGGCCTTCCTAGGCTTCGTCGGTGATTGGCTGCGTCTGCCGCGCGTGACGTCGTATTTATTGTCCGGTGTCATTGTTGGTCCCAGTGCGCTGCATCTGATCAGCACCGAGGAACTGCACCATTTTGAGCCCATCGCGGATTTGGCGATGGCGCTGGTGTTATTCAACCTGGGTTCCCACTTCTCGATCGCCTTGGTCAAGAAGATTCGCTCCCACATTCTCCCCGTAGCCATTGGCGACTTGCTGGTAACATTCACGGTCGTCTCGGTGGGCCTGTTGGCCCTGGGGCAAGGCCTTGCCCCGGCCCTGATGCTCGGCTGTCTGGCCATGGCCACCGCGCCTGCCACGACGGTCTTGGTGCTTAAGGAACTGAAGTCGGAGGGTCCGGTCAGCGAGTCGGCCCAGGCGCTGGTGGCCACCAACAACTTGGCCACCATCCTGGTCTTCGAAGTACTGATGCTGCTGTGCGTCTCCTTGGGCGATGCGGGGACAGCGGGCATGGTGGGGCAAATCCAAAAGATTCTGTGGACGTTTGTGGGCTCGGTCGTCCTGGGCGCGAGCTTGGGGCTGCTGCTGAGTTTTGCTGCCGGCTTTCTGTCGTCGTTGCAATGGATGGTGGTCTTGCTGGCCATGTCCCTGATGGGGCTGGGCCTGTGCCAGACATACCCGATGTCGTTCATGCTCGTTTTTCTGGTGACGGGGTTCGTCTTTAAAAATTCATCACACGATACGGAACAAGATCTGGTCGAGTCGGAAAAGATCACTTCCTTACTGTGTGTGGCTTTTTTTGCCATCCACGGCGCCGCGCTCGACCTGGACCAATTCCTCAAACTCGGTGCGATTGGCACGGCCTACATTGCGCTGCGGGTGGTTGGCAAGTACGCCGGGATCCGGCTGGCGGCCACGTGGTCCCACGAGTCGCGGCAGGTGCAAAAATGGCTGGGAGCCACCATGCTGTCGCAAGCGGGCGCTGCCATCGCGCTCTCCGGCGTGGCCGCGACCCAACTTCCGGAACTTTTTGGGCCCGTACAGACAATTATTTTGGGCTCGGTGATTGTCTTCGAAATCGCGGGGCCACTCCTGATTCGTTTCGGCGTGGTGCAATCCAGCGAAGTGCCGATTGCGCATGTTGCCCGCCACACCAGCCTGTCGTTTGGAGATCAAATTCGTGCCATGGTGTGGCAACTAAAATCCTCCGGCGGCAACGATCCCGCGCCCAGCACGAAAGCCGAGGAATTAACCGTGGCCTCCCTGATTCGCTCGCGTGTCCGCGGCATCTCTCAGAAGGCCCAATTCAATGAGATCATCTCCTACATCGAACATAGCCACGACAACACGTTCCCCGTGATCAACCAGGAAAACCAGGTGGTGGGCATTATCCGGTATCCCTTGCTCAGCGAAGCCCTGTTTGATCCCGGAGTGAACAAGCTGGTCCGTGCGGAAGACATTGCCACTTCGGTCGATCGCGTGGCTTACCCCGACGAATCGGCGGCGGACATCTTTGATTTTTTTCAATCGTCCACCGACGATTGCATTCCCGTCGTCTCGCGCGACGAGCACCGACGCATGCAGGGTGTGGTGCGACGCTCTGATTTGAGATCGCTGCTGATCCGGAAAAACAAAAAAGGCGGCTCCGGTCATTAATCCTTACTGTGTGCAGTGGCAAATCTATTTCAAATCTGATATCATGAAGCCATGGCTATTTCCGAACAGATTGAAGACTTTGCCGCCTTCGCTCGGCTGCTAGCAGAACAAAAAGGTGATGCTATCACGCTCGACGATGTTTACCAGCAGTGGAAAGAGGTAGACCCTCACGAGGTCGCAATTTTGCAAGAGCGGCTCGATTCCTACGATGCTGGCGAACGCGGTCGACCGGCAGACGAATCGATGGCTGAACTACGCCAAAGGCTCCTTGCCAAGTTTGGTAGATGAGCTACTCGCTAAACATCCATCCTGACGCCGAGGCCGACGCCGAGCAAATTGCGAGCTATATCGGTGAGCGTTCTCTCGAGGGGATGCTTCGCTGGCTCGATGCCTACAAATGGGCGCAAGAAAGGATAGTCAAGGCCCCCCTGCTGTGCAGCCTAGCCCACGAAGAACCCATCCTCGGCCAAGGTCTCAGACAAATTCTCTTCAAGACCCCTTCCGGCAAACGCTATCGTGCGATGTTTATCGTCGATGGCGACCAGATCACTATTGTTCGCGTTCGTGGTCACGGGCAAGCGGATGTCACGCCCGAAGATCTTCCTAACGGATAGTCAAGTACCAGACATCCGCTCCTAGACAAAAGATAGTGATTTCCTCTAGTCCTTGATCAAGCTTCGCTTGAGCAAGGACTAATACAAAATCCCATCCACGGGCTTGATCTTCTCGGGCAAATCTTGCTCACCGAGCATCTGCTTGATGTTGATTTCGATGGTTCGCGACAAGCTCAGCATGGGCGTATCGGCAGGCAGGTTTTCAAAGGGATCCTGTAAAAAATCCGCTGCCCGGTCGATCACCAGAAACGAAAAAGCCAACGCCAGCGAGGTGCAAAACAGGATGGACGGCGGCAAGGCCACCATGCCGAAAGGCAAGGACATGATGAATAAATAGAGGAGCACGCGCACCAGATAACTGTAACTGGTCGGGAACGTGGTGTTCTTGATTCTTTCGCAAGCCCCCATCGCATCGGTGAGTCGGGTCAGCGTCCGCTCCAGTTCCACAAACGAAAACAGCTCCAGGCGTCCCGTGCGATGCAGGGCATGCAACTCCAAACCTTGTTTGCCTAAGATCGCATTGGACACATTGTGGTGGATTGCAAGCAGTTCCAGCTCCCCCGCGTCCAGCAAATTCGCCACATCCTGGAGCGGATTCTGTTTCCGCAGACTGCGCGTTAAGGCGTAGCACCAGGCGCTCTGCCGGTAGGCCAGGGCTCGAATTTGCGCATCCTCGTGGGCCGCTTCCCCACCTGGCGTATCGACGAACTCCAGGAGCTGGCGGGTCCAGGTACGGGAGTCATTGACGATCGCGCCCCAAATCGTGCGGGCCTCCCACCAACGGCCGTAACAAGAATTGGTCCGGAAAGCGAGCAGCAGACCAATCACGGTGCCAGGCACCACCAGGATGGCCGCGGGCAGTTCGATTTTTTCAAAGTGGTACCGCACATCGAGCCAGGTCACCAACCCAATGTAAGCAGCCAAGGGCACAGCAATCACCCACAGGTCGACCATCAAACGCATCAAAGTGCGGGGGGACTGAACAATCATATTCTCTTTACTTCAAGTCTGCAGTCTCTTTACGAATGCGGAAATAGTTGGCTATCAAGCTTATGCAGCAGCTGGTTAATTTGAGGCAGCATGTCCCGGGTGGCCCGTTCTCCGATGTCCGCCAGCTCGTCCGTCTTGGTAAAGGCGGTCAATTCATAATTCGTGACATCGGGTGCGATCACGACATCCGCCGGCTGCACACCGACGGAATTCATATTCATGCTTTGCACGATGTGACTCCGTAAAATGGTATGCAATGTCGAGGGCGATTTCATTTTCTCGGTGGGCGTGTCGGGCTGATTTTTTCCAAAACGGTTTTCTAGTTTGGCGGTCACACTCACGGCGATCACAAAATTACATCCCTCGTCAACCAGGACGTTGGCCGGCACGTTGTTGACCAGGCCGCCATCCACCAAGGCGGCCCCTTCCCGGCAAATAGGGGAGGAGAGCACCGGCAAATTGATGCTCTCCAAAATAGCCTGGACCGCATCCCCGCTGTCTCGCACCACGGGGCAACCGGTGATCAAATCGACGGTCACGGTGCGCAGCGGCAGCGGCAACTGCTCTAACGTGGTCTCTTGGAGATACTTACGCAACATAGGGTCAAACTGCCCGCGACGGTACTTGTACAGCAAGAACCATTGATCGCCGTGAGGCAGCAGGCGGAAGAATCGCGAGGGGGTCAGATCCGTGACAAAACTATCAATACAATAGTCGTGGTCCATACCGGCGGCCAAGAGGGTCCCCGTCATGGCACCGGCACTGGTACCGGCGAGCATGTCGACGACGATCCCGTTTTGCTCCAGCGCCTTCAGCACGCCCAGGTGGGCCATCCCGCGGGCCGCACCGCCGCCCAGCGCCACGCCGATGCGGATGCCGCGGAGCTGATGCACCAGCCGCTGCAGGCCATGGGCCAACACCTGACTTTGGCCCGATTTTGGCTGATCCAAGCTGACCTTATAATCCTCCACCGCCAATTCTCTCAACTCCGGAACGGCCGGTGCCCAAGGTTGCACGTGATTCAGCAGCCACACGACTCCAATCTTTTCCCGCCAGACCGGCGTGATTTCTTGGATCTGCCGGAGCCCCTGGGCTGCCTGCTGCCAATCATCCGGTCGAATACACCAAAAGACTTGTTCGCATAACAACAACACATCGTGGGGATTAAAATCGGCGTTGCCGGATCGCAAATCAAAAAACACCCGGTCCGCATCCGACCACTGGCTCACCAGATCGCGCATTTGCTGATAGCTGAGTTTTCTCTGCTGCTCGACGAGCCGGTGACAGCGGACTCCGGCGAGCTCGGGCATCGAGAGATCGTCCGTCACCAGACAGACATTTTCCCCCAGTTCTTGCAATCGCCGGATGACCTGGATTGTCAGTGGGCGCGTGGCGGGAGACTCATGACAAAAAGTAACCAGCGAGGATTTTTTGCGAATCCGATCTCCAAACACAACCTGCCCCACGCTCCGCGCAACGAGCCGAGCGACATTTTTTCGGAACGTGGGATAGGCGAGGGTGAGTTGCAACGAGGTTTGGTACTCAAAGCACAGCAGGACAGCTGGACTATGGGCGGTCACATGAATCGGCAACGGTTCGGCCAGCGCGGCCCCCAACCCTCCAAACTGCTCCCCGCGGGAGTAGATTTTTTCCAAGAATGGCTGACCGTTGAGGTTGTAGGCCGTGCACTTGAGGCGGCCTTGCACGATGAAGTACACGCTGGTGAGGACATCTTCCGCCCGGTGAACAACCTCTCCGGGTTCATAGCGTACCAATTCCGCATGATCGGCGATATCTTGCAGCGCCGCATCGTCCACACCTTCGGCACAGGGATGCATCTTGAGCAAGTGGAATTTTTCGTTTTCCAACTAATCCCCTGCCGCCATGGCAAGTTTGGAGTCGTTTGGTGCTGGAAGCGTGCTTGATTTTCCGGGCTTTACCGGCTTCATGGACACCTTGTTTTCAGTTTGAGTAAATAACCGGGCAACTCGCGGCGGACGGTTTCGCCAAATCCCTCGCGCGGCGCGCGGTTGGCGATCTGGTTGACTCGGCTGAGTTGTTTTAGCTCCGCAAAGGGCATGCGGTGATCTAAACGCCCGTGGTCGTATAACATCTTATCCAACTGACCATTAAACAGCCATCGCCAATCCCACTCGATTTCGCCTGCCCGCTGGCGGTAGATGCTTGTGGTGCAATTCGTGGTCAGGCCATGATACCAGTATGGCTGCTCCACCAACTGGTTGGCACTCACGATGTATTCTAAAAAGACCTTGGCAATCTCCTGAGGCTCCGCTGCCAACCGATACAGATACACATCGTGATTTTTGGAGTGCTTACTGCGTTTGAGGATGGCGTCGCGCTCGTCGGAGACGACGTAGATGATCTCCTGCTGACGATATAAACTCCGCAAAAAACCGTAGCGCTGGCCGACGCGATATCGGACTTCGATGGAAATGCACAGCCTGCCGGCGGTGCCAAAGTCGAAAATCAGCAGCGGATGGCAGAGCCAGGGGGAACCCCAGTAGATCACCACCGCATCCAAACCGACCAGATTGGCCAGGCGATACTGGCGGGTCTCATAATGGGGCGTAAAATCTTCTGCGCTTTGATATTCGGTATGGCGGACGTTGTAGGCGGTCACCACATCACCATTCATCTCAAAACGGGGTAGGACGGCGAAATTGGGATTCCAGTTTCTGTCGTGGCGGGGCTGTTGTGAAAACCACCAGCGGAGAAACACGGCGAGAAAGAGCACGAGTGCCAGCCAGGGCTTCCAGAGGGGAGTCCACACTGCAAATCCGCAGGCCACCAGCCCCACCCAAAGGCAGACCAGCGGCCAGGCAAACCAGCGCCCACGTCCCACATCGAAATAGAGCGCTCCTGCAATCCAGAGTGCCATCGCCGCAGCAATCAGACCTGCCATGCAGGTCATCAATCCGTAGCTCAAGCTCTCCAAAACATGCATGTCCTACAACCTCCAAACCTCCAAACCTCCAAACCTCCAAACCTCCAAACCTCCAAACCTCCACACCTCCACACAAACCTCCACACAAACCTCCACAAACCTCCACAACCTCCACAACCTCCACAACCTCCACAACCTCTGGCTTTACAGTCGCTGGTGCAGTTGGGCCAGGGAAAACGCGGCGATTGTCAGCGCGTGCAACAACTCCCCACTGCGAATCATATCAGGAATCTCCGCCAACGGTCGCAGCTCAACTTCAATGTCCTCCAGAGGATCGAAATTGGTGTCTGCTGCGCAGCGGCAACCCGTCGCCACCACGATATGGCACCGCGCGGTGTTGATGGCGGGGTTGGGCAAAAACGGCGGCAGCGCCACCAGCTGTTCGGCCACGTACCCGGTCTCCTCCTGCAGCTCTCGGGCCCCCGTCGCCAGGGGCGTCTCACCGTCATCCATCACGCCGCCTGGTATTTCCAACACGACTTCGCCTCTTCCGTGCCGAAACTGATTCACCAGCACGACTTGCCGATCCGTGGTGACGGCAATCACCAGCACCCAATCCGCCGAATCACACACCACAAAATTCGCTTCGGTGTTGCGAGGCGCGAAGTGGTAGGTATCTTCACGAACCTGCAGGGTGGAATATTGCAGCACTTGCCTGCTACTCAAGTAAGTCCAGCTATTATGGTTCCTCGCCATCGCACTTAAGGCTCGCATTTGCGGGGTGTGGTTGTTTACTCAAAGTGAAAACAGGTGCACCTAGTATTGGCAGCTAAAAAAAGCCCCCCACCAAGTGGTCAAATTGCTCTGCAGGCCTACTATATCGCAGTGGCCTGGCATGCATAGCCGGAAAAAGGGCCCATTTGCACCCGCACAATCGTTTTATTTACGAAATGTCTGCCGACTGAAGAACACCTGACTGGAACCCTGCCATGCGAAGCTTATTATCATCCCTCGGTAAAACAATGATCGCCTGCAGCCCCGTGCTGCTGGGCGGATGTTCCCCATCGAAAGGAGAGGTGCCACCGATGCCAACTCCCCCCCCACAAACCTCACACGCACTGGACTACGAGATGAAATTGTTGGCCGGCGAGCCGGTCAAGTTGGCAGAAAAATATCAAAACAAGGTGGTGTTGGTGGTCAACGTCGCCAGCCGTTGCGGCCTGACCGGCCAGTACCAGCAATTGCAGGAACTGCACGAGAAGTATGCCGCGGAGGGGCTAGCGGTACTTGGTTTCCCGTGCAATCAGTTTCTTGGCCAGGAACCGGGATCTGCCGAGGAGATCCAGCAGTTTTGTCGCCGGAACTATGGCGTGGAATTCGACATGTTTGCCAAGGTCAACGTCAAAGGCAAGGACAGCTGCGAGCTGTACAAACACCTGACGCAACTAGAGACTGAACCCCAGGGCCCTGGCCGCATCAGCTGGAATTTTGAAAAGTTTTTGATTGATCGCCAGGGTCATGTGATTGCCCGCTTCAGCCCCCGCACCTCGCCCACGGACGAGCAGGTGATTCGGTCGATCGAGGCGGCCCTGCAGGGTGCTGGTTGAGGTTCGTGCGTTTCGCTATGCCGACGCCATTGTTCGCCGTGGCGCACCTGCAAGAACTAAATGTCCTATCGGTCTTGTTTCCATCTTGCTCATCCAAACCTTACGTAAGGCTTACGTAAGGTCTCTTTATTCCCTTTATCAGACCAAACGGCGAATGCATTGCTACCGAGTCCGGTGACATGAAACCGCCGTCCACCTGGGAAAGAAAATATTGGTTTCGCAGTGCTCCCTGTGGGCAGTGGTTCACAAAGGCCATCGTTACACACTAGCCTTGATCCACGTCGAGTATGGCGAAACGATGAAAACAAAAATAAGCCCGCCTGCAAAGCCCTACAGAACAACAAAACAGATCTTAATTTCGTGGATAAAGTTCTCCTTCCTTGAAGCTGGTACCCACTTTCCGCACATGTCGATTTAATTTTCTCTGAATTTTGTGGCGTCGTCTAGCGGGGCGTCTCTTGAATAGAGCGAGCCAATAATTCTTCTCCTT